>JBCCRV010000016.1:0-24750 GCA_039201085.1 Myxococcota bacterium
GCCGAGGCCGAGCGCCTCGCACGGGCGGCCGTGGAGGCGGAACCTGACGAGCGCAGCGCCCACGCAACGATGGCGTCCGTGCATTCGGCCCTGCACCGCTTCGAGGAAGCGGGCGCAAGCCTGGACCGCGCCGACGCGCTCAGCGAACCCGGCCGCCACGCGCGCGAGCGCATCGTGCTCGAGCTGGCCCTCGGCCGTGTGAACTTCGATCTCGAGATTCGCGCCCGGCGCCTCGTGGAAACGCGGCGTGTCTACGAAACGCTGACGACGCTCGCCAGCGTGGTGGCAGCCCGCGGACGCTTCGCCGAAGCCGACATGCTCTACATCGAAGCGACGCGCTCGCTTCGCGACGTCTCGCCCTTTCCGATCGCCTACGTGCTCTTCGCGCGTGGCGTCATGTGGGCCGAGATGGCCAACCAGCCCGAGAAGGCGCGCCCCCTTTACGAAGAGGCCGTCCGCCGTTTGCCCCAATACGTCGTGGCAAACGTTCACCTTTCGGAGCTCGAACTGGAATCGAACGATCAGGCACAGGCCCTTCAGCGCCTCGAGTCCGTGCTCGACACGGGCGATCCGGAACCGGCCGGTTCGCTCGCTGAGCTACTCGCCGAGTCGGAAGACGAAGCGGACAAGGCGCGGGCCGTCGAACTGACCGAGCGGGCCAAGGCGCGCTACGACGTGCTCCTCGAGCGCCACCGCCTGGCCTTTGCGGATCACGGCGCGGAGTTCTTCATGGGTCCCGGCGACGACGCGGAACGCGCCCTCGAGCTGGCCGAAGCCAACCTTCGCTCTCGCCCCACGCCACGCGCCGCGGCCGTCGCAATCCACGCCGCCGTGGCCGCCGAGCAAGGGGCGCGGGCGTGTGAAATCGCGGCCGAGCACGCGGCCCTTCGCGCCCACCATCCGGTGTTCGACGAAGTCGCCAGCGAAGTCGAAGGCTGCTCGTAGCGTAACGTCATTCAATCGGGAGAGAGCTGCGTCAGGACCGGCTGGCGCAGCTCTTTTTTGTCGTTTGGCGGTGTGCGGTTTGCCGAACGACCCGGGACAAGGTGAGCCGCAGGTTCGGGCGTTACCCACGCCCCCGGTCCGGTTGCGTTACCCATGTCCCCGGTCCGTAACTTGCCGTTTGCCGCCAACCGCGGACTGCGAACGACCAACCGCCCACAGATGTGCGTCAAGTCACGCCCATCCAATCCCCCGCCGATCTTCTTCCCGCCCCGCGCCGTACGCGCTCTGCGCGAGGGGTCACGTTGGTCCCGGCGCAAATGGAGATAACCACATGAAGTTCAACATCAAGCACGCCCTCCGGGTCACGGCAGTCGCGGGCGCGGCGTGCCTCGGCCTTGCGGCGTACCCCCAGTTTGCCGAAGGCGCCGACCACACGGACGGCGGTGCCGTCACGGCGGACCCCCTCACGGACATCAACGACATCTACAGCTGGATGAGCCCGGACGCGGCGAACCTGAACCTCGCCATGAGCGTGGGCGGTCTTTCGACCATCACCTTCGACGACTCCGTCGTCTACGACTTCACCATCACCCGCGGCGCCGCCCCCGGCGACGCCAGCGTCGGTACGGAGAACCACTTCCGCTGCAGCTTTGACGCCGCCGGCGAAAACTTCGAGTGCTGGCTGCTCGGCGACGCCGGCGCCATCAAGTCCTACGCGGCGGGCGCCGTCGACGCGAACGTCGCGCCCACGGCCGAAGGCATGCAGGTGTTCATCGGACCACGCAACGACGCCTTCGTCTTCGACCTCGGCCGCTTCCTCGACACGACGGACTTCATCGCCGAGAACCTTCAGGGGCTCATCGACTCGGGCACGAGCTTCGACGATAACGGCTGCCTGACGAACGAAGGCGCCTCCATGGGCATTCGCGACCTGCTTCTTCCGCCCACGCCCGCGGACGCTGTGGACACCTTCGCCGGCGTCAACGCCCAGCACATCATCGTGACCTTCCCGAAGGCGCTCCTCGACGGTGAGGGCGACACGCTCTCGGTCTGGGCCAGCACCCACACGCGCTGAGACAGTCGATGAACAAGACTCTCAGACTTTTGACAATGTGTGCCCTGGCGGGATTGACCGCTGTGGGCTGCGGCGATGACGACGGACCGTCCGACGTCGGCGTCGATATGGCCGAAGCCGGACTGATTGACGACCGTGTGCCCGATGGCGACATGCAGGGTCCGCCCGACGACGGCGTCGACATGCGCATGCCCGACGACGGCGTGGACATGGCCGACGGTGGACCCATGATGCCGCCGCCGCCGCCCGAGCTCGGTCCCCAGGTGGACCGCATGGGCCGCGCGGCGATCAGCACGGGCACGATCGCGTCCCTCACGGACCGCGACGCGCCTGCGGCGATGCGGAACGACGTGAAGGACGAGTACAACGCCAACGACGATCCTTCGACGTGGGTCGGCAGCTACCAGGACGGGATTCACACCGTGCTCGCCGCCCTCGACGGCGTCGACAACGTGTGCGGCAACCAGGTGGGCTTCGACTTCGATGCCGGTGGCACGACGGACTACGACTTCCTCGCCCTGGCGCTGGCAGACGATCGGCTGTTCGTGAACTCGGCGAGCGGCACCTGCGGCCTCTACCTCGCGGTGGAAGCGGGCGTGCTTGGCGTCGAAGCGGCGGAAGCGGACTGCGGCGGGCGCACGCCCCTGCACGACGTGATGGACATCACCTACACGTACCTCGTGGCCGGTCCGGGCTCGGTGCTCGCAGGCGACCCGCCCGCCATCGGCGACGGACTCACCCGCGACAACGTCAACCACTCGAACACGGTCTTCCCCTTCTTCGCCGACGACGCGCCGCCTCCGGCGCCGGCCCTCGGCACGCAGGTGGACCGCATGGGTCGCGCGGCGATCAGCACGGGCACGATCGCGTCCCTCACGGACCGCGATGCACCGGCGGCGATGCGCAACGACATCAAGGACGAGTACAACGCCAACGCCGATCCTTCGACGTGGGTCAGCAGCTACCAGGAGCCGATTCACGGCGTGCTCGCCGCCCTCGACGGCGTCGACAACGTGTGCGGCAACCAGGTGGGCTTCGGCTTTGATGCCGGCGGAACGACGGACTACGACTTCCTGGCCCTGGCGCTGGCAGACGATCGCCTGTTCGTGAACTCGGCAAGCGGCACCTGCGGCCTCTACCTTGCGGTGGAAGCGGGCGTGCTGGGCGTGGAGGCGGCGGAAGCGGACTGCGGCGGGCGTACGCCCCTGCACGACGTGATGGACATCACCTACACGTACCTCGTGGCCGGTCCCGGCTCGGTGCTCGCGGGCGATCCGCCCGCCATCGGCGATGGACTCACCGAAGACAACTTCACCCACTCGAACGAAGACTTCCCCTTCTTCGCCGACGACGGTGCGAGCATTGCCGACGACTGACCCGCGGTAGGCCTGGGAAGCGTCCCGGGCACAGGACAAGGGCCTTCGCCATCGCTGGCGGAGGCCCTTTCGTTTATGTGCGCCGCGATTGACCGGGCTCGCCTGGGACCCGCATACTCGTAAGTCATGAGGCTCGCCGTCCGCCTTTCCATGGCCCTATTCGTCGCTGCCTCGATGAGCGCCTGTATTCCGGACGACGTGAGCCTTGAGGGCTTGCCCTGTCCCTGCGTATCCGGCTTCGTGTGCGTTGCCGACGTGTGCGTACCGGAAGACCGTGCAGACGCGGCCACCGAGATGGGCGTCACGCCCGACGGCGGTCTCGACCAAGGCCTCGAGGGCGGCGTCGAAGTCGGTCCCGACGACTCGGTCGAACTCGGTCCCGAAGCGGGGCCGGACGCGGACGTGGGCGTGGACGCGGAAGTGGGCATGGACGCGGCGATGGACGCCGACCTGCGTATGGACGCGAACACGGACGTGGGCGTGGACGCCGACATGGGATCGCCCCTGAGCTTCTGCGAGAGCCTCGCGGGCAACGACGCGGTGCTGGCATGCATCGACTTCGACACGCCTCCCGAAGATGCCGGTTGGTCCGTCGAAAGCGACGGATCGACCGAGCCGCGTTTCGTGAGCGATCCGGCCGTCGACGGCCGTGCCCTTGAGGTCCGCGTCGGGCGCGAGCAGTTCTTCGAATACACGAGCCTAGGGATGGGTGAGGTCGCATCGGGCGAGATGTGGTTTCGCATCTCGGCGCTCATCAACGCCGGGGACGACGCGTCCACGGAATTCGTCAGCCTTGTCTCCGCCAACGTGGCTGACGAACCGCCCTTTCGCTTTATGAGCGTGGGCTTGACGGGCCTCGGAAGCGTTCAGGTGGCCGTAAGCGCGTCCTCCTTCGAGAGCCAGTCGTCGCCACGGCGAAGCGTACCCACCGGCCGATTTGCCTGCATCGAGCTGCGCATGAACGTACAGCGGAAGGGCACCTACCAGCTCTTCGTAAACGGAGGGAGCGTGGCGACCCTCAACGCGGATGCGCGCGGTCCGTGGAATCGCGTCTTCGCGGGCGTTGGCGGCGGCGACACGCAGAACGATCCGGTCACCGTCATCGTCGACAACTACGTGTGGTCGACGGAACGGATCCCCTGCGAATGAGCGTGGTCGTGGAAGTGCCCGTGTGGTGGGGCGACATGGACGCCTTCGGGCACGTGAACAACACCGTTTACTTTCGCTGGTTCGAAAACGCGCGCATCGCCTTCTTCCGCGAAGTCGGCTGGGGCCACGAAGGCGTCGGACCGATCCTCGCCAAGACCGATTGCGTCTTTCGCCAGCCGGTCGTCTTTCCGGACACGGTGAAGGTCGAAGCTGCGGCCGAAGACCTTCGCGAAGACCGCTTCACGATGACCTACCGGGTGATCAGCGATCGCCTCGGTGAAGTCGCCTTCGGCAGTGGACGCGTGGTGGCTTTTGACTACGCCAACGGGACCAAGGCGCCGATCCCGGCCGCGGTGTACGAAGCCATCCGTGCGCAAGTGGCGCACACGGATAGCGGAACCGTTCAGTAGCCGAGCACCCGCGTAGGCACCGCGCGGTCCTCCGTCGTGCCGTCGCCCAGCTGGCCGCGGTGGTTTCGACCCCAACAGAGCAGCTCGCCCGATTCGCGAAGCGCGCACGTGCTCTGGCCGCCGCTTGCGAGCTGAACGACGTTCGTCAGTCCAGGCACGGGCGTGGGTACAAAGCGATCGTCGCCCCGGGAATCGTCGCCGATCTGGCCGTAGCGGTTGTCGCCCCAGCAGACGACGCGACCGTTTTCACGAAGGGCACACGCGTGGCCGCTGCCCGCCACAAGCATGGCGGCGTCGTCCAGGTCGACGACGCGCGACGGCGAGGAACGGGCGCCAATCGTGGAGCCGTCGCCGATCTGGCCGTTGCCGTTGTCGCCCCAGCAATCGACCCGGCCGTTGAAGCGCCGCGCGCAGGAGAAGGATGCGCCGAGGGCGAGTTCGGGCCGCCCGCTTGTGCCGGACACGTTTCGAGGCCGGTTGACGTCTTCGTTGGGCAGACGCCCGAGTTGAAAGCGAAAGTTGTGGCCCCAGCAGAGCACGTCGCTCGGCCTGGATGCGCACGTATGCCCGCCGGAGGCGTCGACGGAGAACACCTGCGAGGCGATACTCACGCCGGTCAGGCCGAGGACCTGCGTGGGCACGGTGCGGTTTTCGTTCGTTCCGTCGCCGAGCTGACCGCGAAAGTTGTTTCCCCAACACACCAGCGATTCGTTCGAACGAATGGCGCACCCGTGGCCTCCGCCAACGGCAAATTCGATGACGTCATCGAGGCCCTGCACCAGCCCAGGCACGTTGCTGTCCTCCGTCGAACCGTTGCCCAAGGCGCCGGAGGAGTTGTTGCCCCAGCACGCCAAGCGCCCGTCGGCGGAAAGGCCGCAGCTGTTCCGGCCGTTGGCGCCGATCTGCACCACGCCGAAGGGAAGGTCCATCACGGCGACCGGTTCGGTGCGCGGCGTGAAGGTGCCGTCGCCCAGCTCGCCATCGTTGTTGTAGCCAAAGCAGCTCACGCTGCCGTTTTCGTGGGCGAGGCATGCGTGCTGCGAAGCGACCGCGAGATCGACGATGGCGCATCCCTCATCCACGTCCCCGTCGCAGTCTTCGTCTTCGCCCGCCGGGCTGCAGCTTTCGACGCCCGGTTCGAGGCCACTGCAGGCCCCCCACGCGCCCTCGGCGCAGAGCTGCGTTCCCGCCGAGCACACGCCTTCGTCGACGCCGCACGCGCGGGACGTTCCGTCCACGCATTCGCATCCTTCATCCACGTCCCCGTCGCAGTCTTCGTCGAGTTCGCCGTCGCAGCGCTCGACGCCGGGCGCGCTTGCGCTGCAGGCGCCCCACGCGCCCCGAATGCACGTGCGGGTGCCGGGCGAGCAGACCCCCACATCCGTGCCGCAGGCTTCCATCGTGCCGTCGACGCATTCGCACCCTTCATCGACGGTGCCGTCGCAGTTTTCGTCGCGCAGGCCCTCGCAGCGTTCGGGCTGCGGGCCGACGAAGTCGCGGCACGGCTGCCATCGCCCGGCGGCGCACGTTTCCGTCCCCGGCTCGCACGCGCCTCTGCTTTCGCCGCACGCGCGCGTGGCGCCGTTCACGCATTCGCAGCCTTCGTCCGTGCTGCCGTCGCAGTCTTCGTCGGTGCCACCATCGCAGACTTCGGTCGACGGCTCGACGGCGCTAATGCACGGTCCGAGCCGGCCATCGACGCAGGCCTGTTGGCCGCCGCTGCAGACGCCGAGCGTCGTGCCGCACGCGCGCGGCACGCCATCGCGGCACTCACAGCCTTCGTCGACGGCACCATCGCAGTCTTCATCACCGCCGCCTTCGCACGTCTCCGTCGCCGGTCCGATTCGGCCCTCGCAGGCCTGCCATCGGCCATCTACGCAGCTTTCCGTTCCCGCGGCGCACGTGCCCACGTCGGAGCCGCACGCGCGCTCCTGACCGTCGACGCAACCGCAGCCTTCGTCCGTCTCGTCGTTGCAGTTGTTGTCGACGCCGTCGCAGAGCTCGGCGGCGTCCGGTCCAATGGCGGGGTTCCGGTCGTTGCAGTCCACGTTCGCGCACTGGCCGTCTGCGTCGTCGTCCACGCAGGCGTCCGGCGCATCCACGCAGCCGCCGTCCGTGAGTCCGCCATCCGGGCTGGGGCCGTCCGAGCTGGCATCGAGCCCGATCGGGGCATCGAGCGACCCATCGGGGAAGGGCACGCCGGGTTGCGAATCGCCGCAGGCGCTTAGGAGAATCAGCGGTAGGGCCGACGCCCGAAGGAAGTTTATGGCACTCACCGCCAAAAGATGGATCTATTTCGTGTCTATTTCAAGTGAAATACTATGGATAATTTACGCTGCTTTTGCCTGGTTTGTGGGAGAATCTCGCCCATGGGGCGTCCCTCCGGCGATCCGGCGGCCGTGCGCGAGCGCATTTTGGAGGCCGCCATTCGGCTCTTTGGCGAGCGCGGCTTTGACGGCGTTTCCGTCCGTCGCGTGGGTGAAGGCGCCGGCGTAACCTTCACCACCGTTCACCACCATTTCGGCAGCAAGCGCGCGCTCTACGCGGCTTGCCTTGAACGCATGGGTGCACGCTTTCGAACGCTTGCAGGCCGTCTCGCGGGCGTGGCGACGGCGTCGCCGGACGGACCCGTCGAGCCGGTCATCGAAGCGATGGTGCGCGAGTCCTTTCGCTTTGCACGCGAACACCAAGGCGAGATCCGTCTCATCCTTCGCGACGTCATCGCCCTCGAAGATATCTACGGTCAGCGCCAGCGCGCCTTCAGCGATCCGCTCCTTCAGATGGGCGCCCAGCTGCTCGCGCCTCGATTGGGGCGCGAGCCAAACGAGCTACGCATCGATCTTCACTTCGCAAGCTTCGCGATCGTTCGCACGTCCATCGCCAGCGACGAAGAGATGACCGTTGTCTCCGGTGAAGCAGCGTTTGATGACGCCCTTCGTGCGTACGAAGACGGCCTCGTGCGCAACGTGCTGCGAATGCTGGTGCGCTAGGGCGTGTCTTCAAACTCGCGCGTGTGGATTCGTTGACCGCTCGTCGGCGAGTTTGCGTCGGTGAGGCGAAGGAATCCCCGGCAGATTTCAAGCCGAAGAGATGGCGAAATCGACGATGAGCGGGGCGTGAAGGCGCATGCGCGAGTTTGAAGACACGCCCTAGTCCGTCACGGCGATGATGAGATCGACGAGCATCAAAGCGCCCCCCACCACGGCCACGGCGATGCTGGCGTTCGTGATTCGCCGGGAACGATCGCCGTCGTTTCGGATCTGATCCGCCATCATCTCGTCCACGATGTCCGCCTGCGTTGCCGCATCGTAGTCGTCGCGCAGGCTTTGCGTCCGCAGGCCAAAACTGATCGTACCCGCCGCCCCCACGGCGGCGAGAACGGCGCCGGTGACGACCAGGGATCCAGCTCCGTAGCCCCGTTCATCGGGCTCCGGCCCAACGGGCGCTGGCTGGTCCGCCGACTGCTCATCGGGAACTTCCGCGACGGTCCAAAGGAGCTGCGACTCTTCGCCCGCCACGGCGGTGAAGGTTTGACGGTCGCGTGCACCATCGCGTTCCATCCGCGCTTCCTGCGGCCCCGGATTGATACGAAGTGTGCAAGGTCCGACGCAGCTTCGTTCGCCAACGCTCAGCTGCACGTCAGGTACGCGAACGGAGACGCGGGCCACTTGGCGCGTGAGACGACCAAGGGCTTCGTTCACTCGCGTCGCCTGCGCTGCGCTCATCTCGTTCGCATCGATCGCTTCGATCTCGTCGAGCGCGGACGCTGGCTCACCGAGCTGCTCGTAGCACACGGAGATGTTGTACCGAATGGCCGTATTCGTGCCGTACCGTGCTTCCAGCTCGCGCAGGAGTTCAAGGGCCCGGGCGTACTCCCCCGCGCCAAGTGCTGCCCTCGCGACTCGCTTGAGCTCCTCTTCCGAACCCGTTTGTTCCGCTGCGCCGGCGGACTGGGCGAAGACCGGTGACGCCGCCGCAACAAGCAAAACCAAGACTATGGCATGAATGACTCGGATCACGGGATGAGCTGCAGTCTACATGTCCATGATGTGGGGACCGTCCGTGTCCATGCTCGCGTTCATGTCGACGTCCGTATCGCCATCCATGGTGGGCTCCGCGGTCCGTGTTTGCTGCGAACGCTGAGTGCGGGGACGCATACCCCTGCGCGATGCCATTCCGTTTCGGTTTGCACGGGCTGTTTCCGCAGGTCCGGTCGCGCCGTCGTTCGCAGCGCCGTCCGCGTTTGAGCGATCGTCGGGAACGCTGGGAACGTCGGCCACGTCGTTGGCCTCCTGTTCCGCCGTCGCCACCGCGGGCCGGGGAGGCGTTTCGTTCGCCGACTCGGGCGCGCTTTCCGTCGCCGCGGGGCCTGAGGGCGTATCCACTCGGTCCGTGGAAAGAACCACCGCGGCGGACGCAACGAGCGCTGCGACCGCCAACGCCAACCCGACGGCGGGCCCGCGGCGCCTCGGCTCGGCGACCGACACGGTCGGCGCCGTGGTGCTGAGCGGAGCCGCCTTTGTGTCTTCATCCGCTGTCGGCCGGTCGCTGAGCCGCTCCACGGCTTTGCGCCGCGCCGCGACGGGAAAGTGCACATCCATCGCTGCCGCGAGGCCGCGTCGATGGCCCGCATGAGACGACAGCGCCTCTTCAACTTCCGCCGCGCCCATCGGGCGCTTCGCCGGATCGCGCTCCAGGCACTTGGCCACGATCGACGCAACCGCTTCCGGAACTTCCGGTCGAATGTCCGCAAGCCAAGGCACGGAGCGATGGAGCACGTTCCACAGGGTCTTCGCGTCCGTGTCCGCGGCAAAGAGTCGCCGGCCGGCCAGCAGCTCCCACGCAGTGACGCCGAAGGAGAAGAGATCGAGCTTTGGCGTCACGGCCGCCGCGCCGTCGATCTGCTCTGGCGCCAAGTAGCTGAGCTTTCCCTTCACTTCGCCCGTGCGCGTCTTCGTGCGCCGCTGCTTCGCGGACGCCACACCAAAGTCGATGATGCGCACGCTGCCGTCGTAGCCGAGGTGAATGTTGGAAGGGTTGATATCCCGATGCACGATGTCGAGGGGCGTTCCGTCCGAGGCCTTCGCGTCGTGCGCCGCCGCGAGGCCGGCAGCGACCTCGCCAAGCACATAGACGGCACTCGCCAGCTCCAGCGTTTCGCCGCCGCGCAGCATGGCCAGAAGCGACTCGCCCTCGAGGAGCTCCATGACCAGGTAGGGCTTGTTTTCGTGTTCGCCCTTGTCGAACACCTGCACCACGTTTGCGTGCCGAACCCGAGCAGCGATGGCCGCTTCGTCCTGAAACATGTCTACAAACACCGGGTCGTCGGCCAGGTGGGGGTGAATCAACTTCAACGCAAAGCGCTGATCGAAGCCATCCACACCATGGCGGCGCACCGCGTAGAGCGTTGCCATCCCGCCTTGCGTGACCTTCTCCAGGACCTGGTAGGGCCCAATTCGGGCCCCAGCGCTCAGATCGCTCACCGACGGAGTATGCCCCAAACTCCGGGTGACTTCTACGATCTGGCGGCGCCTACTCCTTCAAGCCGTGGCGGCGCAGCAGCTCCGTAAGGTAGCTGCGGTCCATCTTTCCGGTTCGCGCCGCGTTGCGAATGCTGGATCCCGCCTCCGCCATGAGCGCCTCCAGATACCGCCGCTCAAAGGCATGCGTGACGGCGGCCCGGGCTTCTTTGTAAGGCGGTACACCGGACGAGTAGTCGAGGTTCAGCTCGTCCGTCGCGCCCATCGGCGCCGTGTCCAAACGCGGCGCTCGCCCCGTGGCAAGCGACGCGAGCACCGCGTTTCGCAGCTCGCGCACGTTGCCGGGCCACGGATGGGAGCGAAGCCGCTTGAGCTGCTCGTCGGAGAACTGTTCGGCGACGGTCGCCGTCGCACCCTCCTCCTTCATGAAGTGCGCGATCAAGATCTCCAAGTCCTCGATGCGGCGCCGCAGCGGAGGAAGGCGCAGGAGCACGACCGCGAGGCGGTAGTAAAGGTCGAGGCGAAAGCGTCCTTCGTTGACCTCTTCCCGGAGGTCCCGGTTCGTGGCCGCCACCACCCGTACATCGACGTGAATGTCCTGATTGCCGCCGACGCGGGTGAAGCGCTTTCGCTCGAGCACGCCCAGCAGCGCCTGCTGCTGCTCGGTGGGCAGCTCGCCGATTTCATCGAGAAAGATGGTGCCGCCGTCGGCCCGCTCAAAGGCACCGATACGACGATCACGCGCGCCCGTGAACGATCCCTTCTCGTGGCCGAAGAGCGCGCTCATGAAGAGCTGCGGCGTCAGCGAAGCGCAGTCCAGCGTGACGAAGGGTTTACCCCTGCGTTCGCTCGCTTCGTGCAGCGTGCTCGCAAAGAGCTCCTTGCCGCTGCCCGACTCGCCAAGCAGAAGCACGGGCACGTTTGACGGCGCCACCTGCTGCATTTCCTCGAGCAGTTCAAACATGGCGGGGCTTTCCGTCTGAAGCGTTCCGAACGCCGTGACGGGCGCCGAAGTGTCGAGCGAGACATCGCCTTCGAGGATGCGAAGCCGGCTGCCGCCGATGGCCACCTCGGCGGGCAGGTCGACGTAGGCTTCACTTCGATGAAGCCAAACGCTTCCGATGCGCGTTTGGTTGGTCGTGCCCAAGTCCCGGACCACCGCGCGGTCGCCCCGCTGCTCCACTTCGAGATGGTAGCGGCTGACGCGCATGTCCGAGAGCTGAAGGTCGTTGTCATCGGCCGTGCCCACGGTCAGCGTCGACCTCGTCGACGCCGTCGACTTCTTCGGATCGCCGATCACTTCGATGCGCAGCTCTTTGACGGGGCGCCCCAAGCGCTGGCTGCGAACGGTCTTTTCCATCGGCACGACGCTACCAGCGATCCGGGCTCTGCCGCCATGGGTTCGACCCGGACGAACTACTCGCCCAAGTCGAGTTGAATTGGCGTGAACGAATCGTCTGATGAACTACGCCCCAGCTGTCGAAACTCCGCGTCGCCCCAGCAGTAAAGGGCGCCCTCGGTGGTCCATGCACACGTGTGCTTGCCGCCCGCCGTGATGCCCGCAAAACGAAGGTCGCTAAGCACCGGCGTTGGCACGTTGGCGTCATCGGCGGTGCCCGTACCAAGTCGGCCGCTGCGTCCGCTGCCCCAGCAATACGCGGTTCCGTCAACGGTCAGGCCGCACGCATGGTCGCGGCCCAGGCTGATTGAATCCCACGCGATCGACGTGCCGACGGGCGTTGGGGCAAAACGTGGCTCTGCGTCGCCCACACCGAGCCGGCCGTTTTCGCCGTTGCCCCAGCAGTAGAGGTTGAGGCCGGGCGCGTCGCGCGCTTCCAGGCCGCAGGTGAAGTTCTCGCCCGTATCGATCGCGACGAACCCCGTTGTTCCGGCCACGGCCTGAAACGAGTTGCAGCTGCTCCCACACGCCGAGCCGAGCCGCCCATCGCTGTTTTGGCCCACGCAGCGAACGCCGTCGCCGTTTATGAGGATGCACGTGTGGTCGTTGGCGTGGGAGACCCGCGCCACGTTGCTGGCCCCCGCGATGGGCGTTGCCGCGAGGAGCGGGTCCGAAGGGCCGAGTTCGTTGAAGCGGTTGTTGCGTCCCCAACAGAAGAGCTGTCCGTCACGGAGGGCGCACGTTCCGTTCGCGCCCACGCTGATCGCGTCGTAGCGCTCGCCCACGTCAAGCATGCTTGGGGCGCAGAAAGAGCGGGCTGGGTCTCCGCCGCTGGCGCGGACACGATGGTTGTCGCCCCAGCAGAACAGCTGGTCTTCGGCCGTGAGTGCGCAGGCGGCCTGCGCACCGCCCCGACCCAGTTCGAGCGTGTTGAAGCGAAACGTACCGACGCGGGACTCATTGGCGAGCACCGGCCGCCGTGCGCAGCAGGGCGATTCTCCGCAGCTCCCGTCTTCGCAGTCCGGGCAGACCACGGCGTTGCCCAGGTCGGCGTCCCCTGTGCCTGTCGAGCCCCAGCAGTGAAGGCGGCCGTCGACGGCCAACGCGCACGTGTCGTCCTCACCGGCGGAAACCTCACGCACCGGAATGCGCACGCCGCATGCCCCGTCTCGGCATACGGGCGTGAGACCCCCGCAGGCGCCACAGGCCGTGCCATTCGTTCCGCAGGCTGCGTCGCTCGTACCGGGCAAGCACACGCGCGACGAGGCGCTCAACCCACCGACGCATCCGGTGCAGCATTGATCACCTACGCAGCGCCCGGCGGACTCGCCGTCCACGCAGGCCGAAAGACCGGCGTCTGCGTTGCATTCGGAACTCGCTGCCGTGTCCAGGTCCAGGGGTGTGTCGGCCGGTGCATCCAGTGGCGTGTCGGGCGGTGCATCCAACGGCATGTCGGGCTGCGCGTCGAACGGCGCGTCCACACCCACCTCGTCCTCGCAGCGTCCCGGAATGGCGCAGGGGTCGAAGTCCGTGAAGCAGGCGCTCAGAAAGAGCGCCGCCGCAATGCACGCCCGCATGCGATCACGCTAGCGCACCGCGCCGCGGGCGCCTACCCCGAACGCGGTGCGTTCATCCCGCCAGCATGCCCGCAACGCGCGCAGCACAGCGTCACCAGGCCCCGGGTTAGCGGCCCTTCACGATGTGCGGATGAAACGCCAACGCGCGCAGTCTAAGTAGACCCAATACCGTTCACTTAGGTCTAAACCCGCCGGGCTGGCGGGTTCGATCCCACCGGCGCCGCGCTCGCCGCCCGCTTTTTGGCCGTGTACGGCGATGGCATGCGGTGTGCTCCAAGCGCACCCATGACTCGACCCTTATCCTGCCTTCTCTGCGCCTTTGCCCTAGGTGCGTGTTCGAACCCCAGCGTCGTCGATAGCGATCACCCGGACGCGGCCCTGCCCTCGCTCGACGGATCGTCTGGGACGCCGACGGAGCGTCAGGAGGGCAACCACGCCGACGTTGCCCTAGCGCCGACCGACGTCGACGCGTACTTCTCCCCCCTCGCATATGTGGAGCAAGGCGCCTGCGGCGCCGTTGAGCTCATCTTGAAAGACGTGGCCCCGAGTGCGCTTCGCACGTCGATTCGCGCGGCCCGCCTTCAAGCCTTCGCCGACGAGGGCTGCCGCTCGCCCCTGATCGAGCTCGAAATCCCCGCCGGCGCCGACCGGGCGCGCTTTTACGTCCAAGGCGTGCAGCTCGGCGTGGGCATGCTTCAGGCGCCGGAGTTCGGGGCCCGAAGCGCCGTTCGCGTCGGCGCCTTCGAGGACCGTCGCGCCGAGCAAACGCTCGTTGTCTACAACGCCAACGTACCGGACAGCGCCCAACTGGCCGCGTACTACGCCGACGCACGCGGCATCGATGAATCACAGCTCTGCGGCGTTCACCTTCGGCCGGGCCCCATCGCCGGCCTCGACGAAACGCTCGCCGCGAGCCGTGAGCTCATCAACGACTGCCTGTGTCCACGTACGACCGTGCGCTCCTGCAGCCCGACGAACGTGGACGCCCTCGAGCAGGCGAACATCATGCACCTCGCCTTCATGTACGGCATGCCCAGCAACATTTGGGACGTTCCCCTGCCCGGAACAGACGCGAACACGTTCTGGCGAAACCCCAGCTTCGGCTACGTATTTACGCGGGCCATCTATGTCGCTGACAACAGCCGTTTCTTCGAGACGGAGGGCGACGTGTACCGGCGCGGCGAAGTCGCCAATACGAGCGCCTACACACCTCGACCCTTCGTGCCCGAAGACCGCCACTTCGGCTGGTCCTACCTGCAGGCAACGACCGTCGCGTCGACGCAACGCTTGATCGATCGCACGCTCGAGGCCGAACGCCGGGGCTTTTCGGGCAATCTCTTTGCGTCCAAGGCAAGCGATCCCGACATCCACGTCAGCGCCTACCGGGACTTCGTGGACGGCCACAGTGCCGAGTGCCTCGACTACCTTCGGCAGCCGTCCTTCGACGAGGGCGCGCCGGCGAACACGTGGACCCCGGAGCGCTGCCGCTTCGGCACCACCGACACCACCAACGCGATGGCGAGCCCGCCCGTTCAGGGCGCCGTGCCCGGTGAAGTCGCCAGCACCGTGCCCCAAGCGGTTCGCGCTGGCGCGTTCTTCGGTGGTGAGACGGATGACAACGGTCAGAACGCCTTCGACGGCTTCGAAAACCTACTCAACTGGCGCGTCACGGGCGAGGCCTGCGAACCCCTCTGCGCCAACCTTCCGGCGTCGCAGCAGGCGGATTGCCGTATGCGTTCGCAGGACATCTTTCAGGAGCTGAACAGCGCGTGCGTGGGCGTAGAGCCGGGATTCTTCGCATGGCAAGAGCGCAGCTACACGGCCAAGTACAACGGCTTCTTTCCCGAGGGCTGGCTGGGCCATCACCTGGGCGATTGGCCCGTCACGCCGCCCGTTCAGATCGACGAAGGCGGCTACCAGGACGCCCGCTTTACGGACGCGGCCTACCAGCATTTCGGCGTAGCGAGCCATGACTCCGTCTTGGACACGCGCTGTGGACCGGAGCTTGGCGTCGACGGCCCCTGCGACGAGCTGGTGGCCATGCGCATGACCGCCGAAGTCGATACCTCGCACTTGCCCGCCGAGGCGCGTCCCGTGCGCGTTCGCTTTCGCTACCGCACCGGTGACGCCGACCCGGACGTTCGGATCATTCTCTGGCGCTTTTCCGCCCGCGGTCAGAACTTAGGAACCAGCTCCCACGTCCTGTCGATCGAGTCCGCCGAAACCTGGCAAGAGGCGTCCTTCGAAACGCCCTTCGAACTCGGCGAGCGGCTTCGCGTGAGCCTGATCACCCAGCCCGGCCGCGTGCTCGGCTACTTCGACCTCGACGGCGTGGAGATTCAGGACGTGCTCACGGGCGAGCACCTCCTCGACGCGGAGCGCGGCGGTTTTGCCGTGCCCACGCACCATCAAACGCACGTAGGCGATTGGCCCGCCACGGTCATTGATCGCCTCGGTGGCGTCTTCTACTACGGAAGCCAGTCCCACTTTAGCTTTGGCGGTTTTTCGCCGGACGGACGCAACGTGCTCACGGCGATGAGCTCCGGTCTGACCATTGGCGAAAGCGTGCAGATGGCCCGGCCCACCACGGCGCTTCATCCGCAGGGCGACCCGCTCTACCGTCCCTTCGCGGCGCGCCTGGGCGTCAATCAGAACGTGGTTCTTCGTGTTGACGACAGCTTCACCCAAAACCGGCGCCTGCGCACGGTCGTGACCGCCGCGAATGCCGATGACCTCGAGTTTGACGTGACGGCCTGGAACGGTGAGCGCGGCGGCGAGTGGCGCGTGGAAGCGTGCGAATCGCTCGACATGGAGTCCTGCCACGGGCAGTGGCAAACGGTGCTGCGCGGCATCGGTCGCGCGCAGCGCGTGCCCGTCGACCTCAGCGAGCTCTTCGACTTCTCCCGCGACTACCCACTGGCGCTCCGGGTGCGCGTGGGCGAAGGCGACAGCGCGATCGCTTCGGTCGTCACGCTCTTCGTATCCTCCCTCGACCGCGAAGACTGCGTCGGCGACCAGGACGGTGATTTTCACTTCGACTGGCAAGAGTACCGTGCCCTCACAGCGTTCAACTTCTGCACCACCCCGGATCCGGACCTCGACGGCGACGGCGAAGTCAACGACGCGGACTTCCTCCTCTGGTACGAGCTCGAGCCGGGCCACCCCCAGTGGGATCTCAATGGTGACGGCCTCAGTGATCTCGAAGACGAGATCCTCTACTTCGAAGACTACGGCTGTCAGGTCTACACGCCCGCGCATGACGCCAACGAAGACGGCGTCTTCGACCAGGCCGATAAGGATCTGCTCGAAGGCCGTATCGGTGCTTGCTGGTGGCTCGAAGCGCCCCTCGTGCCGGGCCCGGGAACGATTCCCTGAACACTCTCATCGCCCACTGGTGGACTGCGGCTGCTTTCACATCCTCATTGCAGCTGCAGCCCGCCTTCCTTTAGACGGGCGACGCATGGGCCACGTCCCCGAAGCAAGGTTCGAGTCGCGCGGCCGGCGAGGTGCTCGCCGGACCCTGGCGCGATGCCACGGCGCTCTTCAACGCCGTCAGCACACTCGCCGCGGGTGAACGCGGCTGCCTCGAAACGAACCTCCCCCGCGATGGCCGATGCCCCTTCGAAGGCGCCTGCGCTGCCCAGAGAGGTGTCCGGGAGTGAGGCGTGAAGCCGGGCGCGAACCCCTGGAAGCTGGCTGGCTGGCTTCCGTCCACGGGGTGGCAGGGTTCACCCAGCCACCGCGCGCTCCGTTGGCGTTAGATGCCGACAATTGTCCAAAGATCCGGGTGGCACGGCCCATGCTCTCCCTCCGGCGTGCTTCGAAATCTATCCCTCCTCCCCCTCGCCTTTGCAGTGGCGGCAACTGCGCACGCGCAGCGCTGCCCCGACCCGGCGGACGGTACCACCGCACTCTTCACCGCTGCGAGCACGCTCGAAGCGGGCGAACGTTGCTACCTCGAGACAAACCTCACCTACGACGGCCTGCGTTCCGTCGGCGAGGGCCCACCCGTTCAATGGGCCGACAGCGGCGGGTACCTGCGAGGAAGCCGCGAGCTCCACTTCATCGGCCGCGATGCCGGCTGTGGAGGAGCGCCCTACGTGCACATCGTGTACGACGAACGGTCGAACCGCTGGAACGCGGAGCGCGCCCCCTTCAACCCGTGCGGGCACAGCTACGACCACATCGCCGTCGACCCCGAAGGCAATCGGCTCTTCTTTCGCGAGTACGCAGAGGCGCACGTGAACATCTACGAAGACGGCGAATGGACGCGAACCCCGGACCTCGGCGGCTGGACCCAAACGCCCGCCGTGGGCATCGCCTACATGCCGGACTTCGAGGACGGCAACGGCGCGATTGTCTGGGCCCAAGATCGTCGCGTGGCCGTGCTCGTCGACGGTGAAGGGCGCTGGCGTGAATTCGACCTTCCCACAGACATCGGCGCCTACCACAACGTCGCCGAGTACAGTCCCAGCGCGAATGCGGTGCTGCTTGGCGGCGGCAACGGTGCGGGCGACGTGCTCTATCGATTCGATCCCGGTGGCGCCCTCACCCGCATGCCCAGCGCTCCTGTAGGCATCGGCATTCACGGCTCACGCGGAACCTTCGTATCCGCCGTTCCCACCAGCAGCGAGTTCTTGGTCTACCGCTTCGAGGAAATGGACGGCGGCGGCGGCCAGTGGTGGCGCTTCGACATCGACGCGGAAAACTGGGGCCGCACGTCCGCGCCCCCAGCCTTGAGCGGGCGCTCCTTTCAGGCGCCGATCACCGACTACGGCGTGGTTGCGTTCTTCGACTCGCGCCCGCCCATGGGCGGTGAGCCCGTTCTCTGGATCTACCGTGAACAGGACAGCGATCTACCGCCGGCAACGTCGGACGACGCAGGCGTGCCGGATATGGGCATGCGGGACGCGGGGGTTTCGGACATGGGCGCGTTGGATACGGGGCGTGGCGATGCGGGCACGTCGGACGCAGCCATCGCCGACGCCGGACCGATCGACCCCGGCGCCCGCGACGGAGGCGGCGGGCGCGACGACGCACGCGTTGACCAGGGCGTCCCGGACTTTCCCGACGGATCCCTTGGGCCGCCCGGGATGACCGAACCGGGTGGGTGCGCTGCGCACGGCACCAAGAGCGCACCCAGCGTTGCGCTCCTTGCACTCGCGGCGCTGGTCGCCGCTCGTCGTCGTCGCTAAGCGTCGTCTTCGACTTGGACATCTTCGAGTGCGAACGACGGCCACGCCCTTCATCTGCAAGCCCGTTGCACAACGGCAACGAGATCGTTGAGCAAGGATTTTTTCAGCCAGAACGTTGAGATCCTACTCTGACAAGGTGAGACTGCAACGTGCGCTTTCCTTACCTGCTTCTCGCCCTTTCCTTGTCCTTCGGGGCCTGCGGAAGCGGCAACGACAGCGACGGTGACGGCCTCAGCAACAGCCGCGAAGAGCGCCTCGGCACGGACCCGAACGATCCCGATTCGGACGGCGACGGCCTCGAAGACGGTCCCGAGGTGCGCGAGTTCAACACGGACCCGCTCGACATCGACAGCGACGCCGACGGCCTCAGCGACGGCGACGAAGTGAACGTGCACGGGTCCGATCCGAACGCCGAGGACACGGACGAAGACGGTCTCACGGACCTGGCCGAAGTTCGCGATACGGACAGCGATCCCACGCTGGCGGATACGGACGGCGACGGTCTGACGGACCCCCAAGAGATGTCAGTCGGTTCGCTTCCCCGTGATCCCGATTCGGACAGCGACGGCCTAAGCGATCCGCTCGAAGTCGAGCGCGGCACAAACCCGCGCCGCGCCGACACGGACGAAGACGGACTCACCGACTTCGCCGAAGCCTTTGAACACCGCACGGACCCGCTCCTCGCCGACACGGACGGCGACGGCCTGGACGACGGCCCGGAGGTGAACGAGTTTCGCACCAACCCGCTCTTCGAAGATACGGACTTCGACGGCCTCGGCGACGGCGCCGAAGCGGCGCACGGCTCGTCGCCGCTGAGCGCCGACACGGACTTCGACGGCCTGCGCGACGCCGACGAAGTCAGCGCGCGCACGGACCCGACGCTTTCGGACACGGACAGTGACGGCCTGAGTGACGGCGACGAAGGCAGCTTCGGCACGGACCCGCTCAACCCCGACACGGATAACGACGGCGCCCAAGACGGCGAAGAGGTCGACGCCGCCGGCGATCCGCTCACGGACGACGCCGACGAAGACGGCCTCAGCGACTTCGAAGAGATCCGCGTCTTCGAGTCGGCGCCCGCCGTCGCGGACACGGACGCCGACGGAATAAACGACGGCGTCGAAGTCGGTTTTCGCATGGATCCTGTCGATCCGGCCGACGGAGCCGCGGACCTGGACGAAGACGGCGTCATCAGCCGCGACGAAATCGCCGCGGGCACGCACCCGCGCGTCGCCGACACAGACGGCGATGGTCTGAACGACGGCGACGAAGCGGAAGCCGGCACGGACCCGCTTTCACCCGACTCGGACGAAGACGGCATCAACGACGGCGCCGAAGTGCGCGTCGGCGCCAATCCGCTCCTTGCCGATTCGGACGCTGACGGCATCGACGACGGCGCCGAGCTCCGCGGCCCCGAAGACATCGATGGCGACGGACTCGTGAACATCGTCGACATCGACAGCGACGGCGACGGATGGCCCGACGCCGACGAGCTTCGCGCCGCCGAAGACACGGACGGCGACGGCCCGCCCACCTTCGTCGACGCCGACGCGGACAACGATGGGCTGCGCGACGGCATCGAAATCGACCTCGGCCTCGACCCCTTTGACCCCGCCGATGCGGAGCTCGACACGGACGGCGATGGCCTGACCGTCCGCGAAGAAGTGGAAAGGCAAACCCGTCCCGACCTCGCCGACACGGACGGCGACGGCATCGAAGACGGCGATGAGCTCACCCACGGTCTCGATCCGAACAGCGGCGCCGACGCCGCGTTGGACGCCGACAACGACACACTCAGCAACCTGGCGGAGATCACCCTCTTCGGCACGGACCCAAACAGCGACGACACGGACGGTGATGGTCTTCTCGACGATCGCGAACTCGCCTTCGGCGCCAACCCGCTAAACATCGACACAGATGACGACGGCGTGCTCGACGGCGCCGAGCCCACGGCAGGCATCGACATCGACGGCGACGGCGACGTCGGCGTGCTCGACACGGACAGCGACGAAGACGGCATCAGCGACGGCGATGAGGTCGCGCTGGGGTTGGGTGACGACGTGGTGGTCGGCAGCGGCGACAGCGACGGCGACGGCATCGGTGACGCCGCCGAACTCGCCGCCGGTACGGACCCGACTTCCCAAGACACGGACGGCGACGGACTCACGGACGCCGCCGAGCTCGCCGGCTGCACCGTGCGCATCGGTGTCGTCACCACCAATCCGCTCGTCGCCGACACGGACGCCGACGGACTTTCGGACGCGATCGAATGCGCCCTTGGCACAAGCCCGGTTGCCGCCGACGCGGACGGCGACGGCGCCAGCGACGGCGAAGAGCTCGTGCCCTGCGCCGGCGAAGCGGACTGCGGGCCTACCGGCTTTCGCACCGCGAGCGATCCCTTCGATCCGGACACGGACGACGACGGCGTGCCCGACGGCTTCGACCCGAACCGCTTCGAACCGGACGCGGACGGCGACGGCCTGCTCGACGCCGAGGAGCTCGTCGAAGGCTTCAGCGCCCGGACCGCCCGTTTCGATCCACCTGCCGGCGCCGACTTCGTACCGCCGCCCCAAACGCTCGCCGTGCCCTTCGCCGGCGCGCCCTGGCATTTGATCGCCGCCGAAGTCGTCGTCACGGACGAACCGCTCGTTGGCGAGGTGCGCACGGAAGCGCCGCCCACCGTAACGATGACCGCCCTTGGCGAGAGCACGGAGCACGCGCTCCGCTGGGAAGGCGCCCGCTGGATCTCGTCCCGCCCCGTGCGCGCCAATGAAGCCGACGTGAATGTGTCCTTTGCCGGCACGGGCTTTCGCGTCCTGCGCGTCGTGCTCATGTGCCAGCGCGGCACCACCTTGGGCGCGCCCGCCGCGGGCCTGCGCACCTTTGCCGACGAAGTCGACAGCGACGGCGACGGCCTCGAAGACGGCGAAGAAACGCCCGGCTTCTGGCTTGAAGCCGAACACTTCGCGGTTGGCGATCCGGCGCGCCTCGTCGAAGCCGGCGCCAGCAACGGCGTGGCCATTGAAGCGACCGCCGGCGCACCGCTCTTTTCCTTGGGCGTGGGCGACTGGGGCTTCGAGTCGAACCAGTTCTACTCGGTCTTTGTTCGCGCCCGCCGCACGGACGACTTCGTGCTCGAAACGACGCCCCAAGTGTCCGCGCAGGGTTCGTCTTCCATCGCATGCGACAGTGTAGATTCGGACATCTGCGGCTTCGGGAGCTGCGTATTCGACGAAGGCGACGGCGAGTTCAGCTGCGACACATCGCCGACCGGCGCGCCGCGCACGGCCTTCGCCGTCGAAGCCGACTACGAATGGCGCTTCGCGGGCGCCTACCGGGTGGACGACACGATCGAGCGCTTTCCAATCGTGATTCGCGAAGGCGCCGATAGCGCCGCCCGCTGGGCCATCGACCGCGTCGCGATTCTCCCGCGCCTCTTTCAAGAAGAAGAAGTCGTGCAGAGCTATGACGAGCTCGGCGTGGTGCAAAGCGCCCGCGTCCTCGGCGTCGGCGGCAGCGTTCCTCTCACCTTTCGCGCCGAAGTCCCCTGGGGCCTCAGCGATCCAATGGAAGCCGACACGGACGGCGACGGCGTGCGCGAAATGGACGGCGCCATCGCCGGATCCGTTGGCTGGCTCACCGACGGCACCGAGCGCGCCCTGCGCCTCAACCCCTTCGATCGCGACTCGGACCTCGACGCGCGCTTTGGTTCCCCGGATGGCGACGCGGTCGACGACTTCACCACCATCGGCCTCAGCGGCGGCGTGGCTCTACCCGCCGGCGGCCCGGATGGCCGCGCCGACTACGGCGACGACACGGACCCCAGCCCGCGCCCCCTCGACCGCGACCGCGACGGCGTGACCGACGGCGTCGAAGACCTCGCCCAGCTAGCCGCCCTTCAAGAGGCCTGCTTTGTGGCCAACAGCTGCACCGGCCCCTGCGCCGCCTGCCCCGACACCGACTACGACGACGAAACGGACCTCGCCGGCATCTGCGGCGCGGGCCTCGACCCCTGCTGGTCTGACGACGACGACCGCGACGACGATGGCCTCACGGACGGCCAAGAAGACGGAAACCGAAACGGCCGCCAGGACTTCGGCGAAACGAACCCGGACAGCGCCGACTCGGACGGCGACTGCATACCCGACGGAGTCGAAGCCGGCCTCGCCTGCCCGCAGGGCACCGGCACGGTCTTCCGCACGGGTGCCAACACCGCCGGCTGCACGGGCCCCTTCACCTTTGGACCCATCGGCTTTGAGCCCGCGCCCTCCAGCGGCGTGCGCACCTCGCCCACCCAAACCGACTCGGACGGAGACGGCCTCAGCGACGGCGACGGAAGCGATGGGATGGGCGTCGGCGGAGTTGGACCCGGCAGCGGCGAAGACCAAAACTGCAACGGCCAGCAGGACGCCGGCGAAACCGACGCATCTCGCAGCGATACCGATTCCGATCTGCTGAGCGACGGCGACGAAGTCACTGGCCCCACGAACCCGCTCGTCTTCGACACGGACGACGACGGACTCGGCGACGGCGAAGAGGTCCTCCAATACCTCACGAACCCGCTCCTCGAAGACACGGACATGGACCGGCTGACGGACAGCGAGGAAGTGCGTCCTCCCGAGGGCACGCCCGCCACGGACCCGACGGACGACGACACGGACGGCGACGGACTCGAAGACGGCGAAGAGCTCCTCGGCGACGGCGCCCTGGCGGTCTGCGAGTGGGAAGAAGTCTGCGGCACCACCGGCGATTGCCTTTCCGCTGCGCCCTGCACCTTCGGCCCCACCAATCCCACGCGCGTCGACACGGACGGCGACGGCGACACGGACGGAGCCGAGGTTTCCGTTACGGGTCCCTCGAACCCCAGGCGCACGAACCCCAACCGCGCCGACACGGACGGCGACGGCATCAGCGACCGCGACGAACGGCTCGGCACCGGCCCCCTCGCGCCCTTCGGTCCCGGCAACCCGATTGACTCCGACTCGGACGGCGACGGCTTCCTCGATCTCACGGAGATCGAAAACGGCAGCGACCCCACGAACGGCACCTCGCTCCCCAGCACCCTCGAGCTCAGCCCCGGCGGCGTGGTCATCGACGGCGCGACCTTCGCGCCCACGCCCACGGGGCTGGTCGCCACCGGCCGTGTGCCCCTCAGCTGTGGCGGCCGCGCCGCCACCGCCTTCGTCGACGGAAGCGTCGAGCTCATCCGTGAAGGCGGCGGCTACCGCGTCGTCGCCAGCGGCGACTTCATCGTGCCCGGCGCCGGCGCCCGCGAAGAAACGCTCTGGACCGGCGAAGCGATCCTTGCGGGCGACCAGCGCTCCTTCGAACCGGGCGCGACCACCGCACGCCTTTCCGAGCTCACCCTCGCCGGCGGCGGCTTCGCGCTGAATCTCGACCCGCCGAGCTGCACCGTGGACGCCGACTGCCCCAGCGGCGCCGAAGGCAGCTGTCAGCTCGGCACCTGCGAAGGCGTAAACGGCGCCGACGGCTTTCAAGTCTGCGCCGGCGAAATCATCGACCGCGCCGCCACCATCAACCTGCCCGCGCCCACGGAAGATCCGATGATGAGCGCCGCCGGTCCGCGCGACTCAGACGTTCGCTACCTCTCGGACTTCACGCGCGTTCGCCTCCCCACCGAGCGCCTGCTCACGCCGATGATGCGCCAAGTCAGCGGCCACGACCCCGGCATGTTCCCCTGGGAAGGCCGCACCTGCTTCCGCGATCCCAACCCCGTGCGCATCAGCGCGAGCATGTTCGGCGACTTCAACTTCAGCCCGAACCCGAACGTGCCGATCGGCAGCGTACCGCCGCCCGGCGAGCCAGCCTTCAACTTCGGCGGCGTCGGCGGCCTAAACCTGCCGGACGTCGGTCCCGTGGACATCATGCCGAGCGTCGCCGACGTCGACTTCGACATTCCCACGGGCCAGTTCGACTTTGGCACGAGCTTCCCCTTCGGCGTGCCCCTCGGCGACTTCGGCGGGCTTCCGGGCGGCCCCGGCGCTTTCGTGCAGACCGCCAACCTGCGCGTGCCCGAAGGCAACCGCTGCCGCTGGGACGCGGGCCGAGGCATGTACAGCTGCGAGTTCGAGTACACGCGACAGAGCCGCCCCGCCGGCGGCGGACCGCGCGTGCGCCAGTTCA
>JBCCRV010000017.1:0-24594 GCA_039201085.1 Myxococcota bacterium
GCGTCGAGCGTGAAGCGCGCGCCTACCTCGGCAACGCGCTCCGAGCCCTTCGCGATGACCAGAAACTGAATCAGCGTGAGAATCAGAAAAATGACCGCGCCCACGACGTAGTTGCCGCGCACCACAAAGTTCCCAAAGGCTGCGATCACGTCGCCTGCGTCGGCCTGAAGCAAGATCAGGCGCGTTGACGACACGTTGAGCGCAAGTCGATAGAGCGTGGTGATGAGCAGGATCGTCGGGAAGGACGTGAACTCCAGCCCGGAGCTGACGTACATGCCCGTCAGAAGCATGAGAACGCCCATGGCGATGTTCGCACTGATCAGCACATCCAGCAGCACCGTGGGCAAGGGCACGATCATCATGCCAACGACCAGCAAGACGACGGCCGCCAGCGCCACATCTGCGTAGGACCGCCGTCGGCCCAAGCTTCGCGCACCCGCCATGGGCCTCCATACCGCGCAAACGCTGACTACGTCGAGAGGACAGTTAACAACGCAGCGCCAAAACGCCCGTTTCCTTGGTTCCCCGCGCTCGTTTTAGAACACCTTCGCCGCGCCCAGCTCCTGGCCCGAAAGGCCCTCGCGAAGGACGCGCTCGTAGAACGACTCCAGCGTTTCGCTTCCGGTCTCCGGCGTGGCGTCGGCGGAGTAGGTCTGCTGCAGCTCATCCCAAAGGAGCATGGACTCCGTCGCATAGTAGCGCCCGATGCGGGCAAGCTCCGCCTTGGCCGCTGCGCCCTTTGAAACGCGTTCGAAGGGGCGCAGCATCGCACCGATCGCGTCGAAGAGTCGGACCGGCACAGAGCGCGTCTTGAGCGGGCGACCCGCAAGCCGAAAGAGCAGCTCGGCCTGCTCAAGGGGCGTGATCGCCGGTCCCGGGCCACCGATCGGCAAGATGCGCCGAGCGCGCGACCCTCGCTCGATGCAGTCGGCGAGGTACACGGCGAGGTCCGCCTCGCCAATCGGTTTGCACGCGGTGAGCGTCCCGTCGCCAAACATCAGAAAGGGCCTGCCGCCCCGGATCCGTTCCACCTGACCGGCGAGCGATTTGAAGAACGCTGTGGGCCGCACGACCGTCCACGCGAGATCGCTCGCGGCAAGCTCCGCCTCGAAGGCGAGCTTCGCGCGCTGGAACGCGAGCTTGGGTCGCTGGACGCAGATTGCGGAAAGCAACACGAAGTGGGAAGCGCCCGCCTGCTCGCTCAACCTTAGGAGTCGCGCGTTCGCTTCATGGTCGATGCGCCACGCGTCCGTGGCGACGCCCGTACGCGACGCGAGGCAGGAGAACACCGCATCCACTTCAGAGCCGCGAAGCGCGTGGGCAAGAGACGCCTCGTCACTCACCTCCGCGACGAGAACGCGGCAGCCGGTAGGCACGGAGGACGCAGGGTTGCGAACGATGGCCGTCACTTCGTGGCCACGGGCAACAAGCTCGCGGCCCAGGGCCCGGCCGATATAACCCGTCGCCCCGGCCAACCAGATGCGCGCAGAACGTCCGCTCATGGAAGAAGCGTAGCCGCTTCGGCGCCGCTCGGGGGACCGCTCACGACGCCCGCGGGCGCTACGACCTTTGCGGCCGCTCGAATGGCATCCCGGAGGCAGCTCCGATCATCCCGTCGCCCGCCGCCGGTCGAGCCCTCCATTTCGTGCTTCGTATGTGAAAGCTACGCGTGCCGCCGACGCCACAGGACGAGGGCCAGCAGGCCGACGGCGAATGCGGGCGCCGAGGGAGTCGCCGATGCACCGACACGGCAGCCACAGCCGCCGCCGCCACCCGGCGGCTCAACGCCTCCGTCCACCCCGGCGTCGACGCCAGGCGCACAGGTCGCGTCCACGCCGCTGCAGTCCTGATCGATGCCGTCGTCACAGAACTCGCGGGCGCCGGGAAAGACCGCGGCGTTTGAATCGTCGCAGTCCACGTCGACGGTAAAACCGTCGTCGTCGTTGTCGACAAGCGAGCCGCTGCAGCGGCCGTCCGTGCAAGCGCCCTCACAAAGCTCGCGCTCCGCCGTACCGCCGATGCAGCGCACACGCGAGCTGCCGCTGCAGACCCAATCGCCGTCGGCGCACGGGCTCACCATCATGCGGACCTCGACCACGTCGTCCGGCGGTCCGCCGCTGTCGGAGAACCACGTCCCGTCCGACGTCACGAAGTTGAAAAACTGGCGGTATTCGCCGGCACCTGAGGGGGCCGCGAGGGTTACGTTGAACGTGCCGACTTCGCCGGGCGCGGTCTCCGCAGCAACGGTCACGATGCGGCTGTCGCTGATCCAATCGGGCGCGCGCATCGGCGAGGGGCCGCCGCGCGGTTCGGTAGGCGCCATGAACACTTCGCCCGGTCGCCAGGTGGCAGCGCCGTCGTTGCGAAACTCGAAGGTGCCCGTGACGAGTTCGCCCGCAATGACCGGAAAGTCCTGGCTAGAAAGCGGAAAGGTCTGGCTCACGAAGGTTGCGCGGTAGTCGGCGCCTTCGCCCGTGAGCGCTTCGTACGAGCGCACAAGGGACATATAGGTAGGCGCGAACACCGTACCGACACCGTCGACGTTCTGCTGAATGTTGAAGTGAAGATGAATGGTGGTCGGCGTGCCGCCAAACTCGTTCGAGCATCGACCGAGTCGCTCGCCCCGGCTGACGCGCTGACCCACCCGCACCACGGTGGAAGTCATGTGAAGGTAGTCGTAGCGCGTACCGTCGTCCGCCATGAGGTATGTGGCAAAGCCGCCATCGCGCTGGTCGTTTGTGATGACCCCGTCGGCCGCTGCGACGATCCAATGGGTGTCATCGGCGCAGGTCGCGGGACGAATGTCCTGCCCTTGGTGACCGTTGCCCGTGGGGCACAGCGGCATGTCCCACCGACGTGCTTCGCAGTAGTTGTCGAACCAGGGGAAGCTGTAGTTTGCGGCGTCGCACTGACCGCCACCGGGACCAGAGCCACCACCCCGGCCGTAGATCTGCGAGTTCGCAAAGGCGGGACTCTCCTCCATCGGAAAGCGCATGTCGGGCGCATAGACGCGGTCGTCTTCGCGGCCAAGGCCCGGCTGGGGCGCCGCACCTTCCGCACGCTCGAGTTCGCCAGGCGGGCGCCACTCAAACTGCGCATCCGCCGACGCGGCGGAGAGCGCAAGGATCGCGCCTAGCGTCGCTAGGCAACGGTTCATTGGGCCGCTCCCGTGAAGGGCTGAAGCCGCTCGGCAATCGCCATCGCGAAGTCCGGCGCCGTGCAGCGCACGTCTTCCATCGGAAGCCGGTGGCATTCCACTTCGAGCGTATAGAAAGCGCCCGCTTCGCCCCAGGTTACAAGACGCTGGCCTTCGTTCATCGTTGTTCGCGCCGGCACGCCACGCACGTCCCAGCGCGGCGCGGGGATCGCCTCGCCTTGGGGAGCGGGGTGGTGCACCACGTTGGTGCCCTGGAGGAGCACGGAGTGGTAGTCATCGCCCACCGCCGTCATCGAAAAGAAGTGTTCGCCGCCGACGGCCTGCAGGTTCGCCTCGTATTCCGCCGGCAGGAGCAGCACGGGCACGCCAGCGCGGGACAGCTCGCCTGCGGCCTCAGGAGAGAGCGCCGGAGTGAGGGCGCTGCTCGAGGGCGCGACGGCTCCTTGGCCGCACGCAAGCAGGGAAAAAGCCAAGGGTAGCCAGCGCATAAGGGGCAGTTTCGCGCACGAGAGGCCGAGACGCTAGCCCCGCGCCGGAACGGGGAAGGATGGAGGTGGGGCGGATGGGTCCGGTTGGGATGGGCGGGCGAGGAGGATGGTGCCGGCGACCATTGAGGGGCCGGCGACGGTGAGGAGTCAGGAGCCGGCGACGGCGAGGGATCAAGGAGCCGGCGGCGGTGAGGCGTCGACGGCATACGAAGGCGGGGGAGAGGGGGCGCGCCCGACGCCGAAGGGAGCGGCGTGGACCGCGAGCGCACGCCGCGTCCACAGCAGCATCGGGCTGCGGCGAGCGGGTGAAGCCCCTCTCCCCCGCCGGTTCGGCGCGACGGGCCCGTTGATGCTAGCGTTGGGCGATGACCGCCGAAGCCGTATCGCCCAGCCCATCTTCCACCCTGGACGCCGCTCGCGAGGTCGAGAGCTTGCGCCGCGTATTCAACAGTCGGCTGACGCGTAGCCGAGAGTGGCGCGAACGCCAGCTCGATGCGGTCATTCGCTTTTGCAAGGAGGAAGAGCGCGCGATTGCGGAGGCCCTTGAACAGGATCTGGGCAAGCCGCCGCTCGACAGCTTTGCGAGTGAAATCGTCTTTGTCATCAACGAAGCGAAGCACGCGAAGAAGCACCTCGCCGAGTGGATGGCGACGGAGCGCGTGGCTACGCCGCTCACCCTTCAGCCCGCGCGTTCCGAGGTGCATTGGGAACCCCTCGGCGTCGCCCTGGTCATCAGCCCGTGGAACTACCCGTTTCAGCTAGCGGTCGCGCCGCTCGTCGCAGCCCTCGCAGCAGGCTGTTGCGTGCTCATCAAGCCATCGGAAGTCGCGCCGCATACGAGCCGTCTGCTGGCGGAACGACTCACGAAGTACGTGGACGGCGGCGCCGTTCGCATCATCGAGGGCGGCGTACCGGAAACGACAGCGATTCTGGCCGAACCGTTCGACCACATCTTCTACACGGGCAACGGTCGGGTCGCACGCATCATCATGGCGGCCGCGGCGAAGCACCTCACGCCCGTCACCCTCGAACTCGGAGGCAAAAGCCCTTGCATCGTCGACGCGAGCGCGGACTTGGACCTCGCCGCGCGACGCATTGTCTGGGGTAAGTACTTCAACGCCGGTCAGACCTGCGTGGCGCCGGACTACGTGCTCGCGGAGGAGAGCATTCACGACGCGCTGCTCTCACGCATTGTCTCGACCCTTCGTGAGTTCTACGGCGACGACCCGCAGGCGAGCCCGGACTACGCACGCATCATCAGCGAGCGGCACCACGACCGACTCGTCGGCCTGCTCGAAGGCGCCACGCTGGTGGTCGGCGGCGAGCACCAGCGTAGCGACCGATACCTCGCGCCGACGGTCGTTCGCGACGTCGACCGTCGCCACCCGGTGATGGGCGAAGAGATCTTCGGTCCGATCCTGCCCTTTCTTTCCGTTGCCAACATCGACGACGCCCTTCGCTTCGTACAGCAGGGCGACAAGCCCCTTGCGCTCTACCTCTTCTCCGGCGAGCGCAGCGTGCAGGAGCGCGTATTGGCAGAGACGAGCAGCGGCGGCGCGGCCATCAACCACGTGATGGCCCACCTCGCCGTGCCGGACCTTCCCTTCGGCGGCGTCGGTCCAAGCGGCATGGGCGCCTACCACGGTCGATGGGGCTTTGAAACCTTCAGCCACCGCAAGGCGGTGCTTCGCGCTTCCACCGTGGTGGACTCGGCCCAGCTGCTCTACCCGCCCACGAACGCGATCAAGGACGCGATCGCCCGCAAGGTGCTGTGACCCGCCGCTACACCGACGACGAAGTCGACGCGATCTTGAGCGCGGCGCTCGAAGCGAGCCCGGACGAAGGCATCGACCACGAAGACCTGGTGGCGGCCGGCGCGGAGATCGGCCTCGATCCGGACGCGATCGCACGCGCGGCGGACCGTATCGAAGCGCGACGCGAGGACGAGAAGGACGTCGCGGAGCTGACGGCGGAGGCACGTAAGAAGCGGACGGCGCGCTTCATCTCGCATCTATCGACCTTTGCGATCGTGACGGCCTTTCTCTTCGCCGTAGACCTGCTCACGGGCCCCGGCATTTGGGCCCACTGGGTGCTGCTCAGCTGGGGCATGCTCGTCGCGCTGCAGGGCTCGCGGCTTCTCCAAGAAGAACCGATCCCGAAGAAGGCGCTCAAGAAGCGGCGCCGCGAGCGAGAGAAGGAGCGGCAGCGGCGGCGCAAGAAGCAAAGCAAACGCAGCACGACGGACGACCGCCTCAAGACGGCCGCCCAGGCCCTCGACGCGGTGGTGAAGGAGCGCGCCGCCGAACTGCTGGAAGCGCTCACGAAGCGCCTGGGCGACGAAGAAGAAGCCCCCGAGCCCAAAGGCGAGTTTGCGGAGTTCGTTGCGGGTCAGAAGGCCGGCGGCAAGGCGAATAAGCGCGAGCTGAGTAGCCCGCAGGTGCGGGTGGCTCCCGATGCGGAAGCCGCGGCGGACGAGGAAGCCGTGGAAGAAGCTGCGTCAAAGCCCGACGCAGCAAAGACCGCTTAGCGGTCTGAATGGTCGGGGCCGCCGATCTTTTCGAACTCGGCTGCTTCGCCGGTCCGCAATCGGGTGCGGGCAGTTCTTTTCGATGCTCCCTGCGCATCCTGCTTCAGCCATTTTGATGCGCTCTGATACGCTGACGCGATGATGCTTCGATCTCTTTTGGTTCTCGCGTGTGCATGGGCCACGGCGTGCGGTGACAACGACGGGGGCACCGACTCGGGCGCGACGGATGCGGCCACCGAGGTCGCCATGGACGTGGGCGGCGACGAGAGGGCGCTTGAGGACACGGGGGCTAGCGACGCCGCGGATACGGGTGCCGTCGACGCCGCGAGCGAGGTGAGCGTCGACGCAGCGATGGATGCGGCGACGGATGCAGCGATGGATGCGGGTCCCGTCGAAGTTCCGACCTGCGGACCGGGCGTTGAAGAGCCGTGCTGCTTCGACATCTCGCTCACCCTTGGCGACCTTCCCTTTGTTATCGAAGACACCTTCGACGCGAGCACCCCTACCTGGATGCGTCCGCAGGACATGTGCCCAGCGGAGGCCACCAGCGCCGAAGCCCTTCCCTTTGTCGCGTACACGTATTGCAACAAAGGCGACACGACGGCGGACTTCGAGTTCGAAGGGCTCGACGCGGACGAGGATAAGGATGAGCTGCCGATGATCCTGGTGGCCTACTCGGGAGCGGTCGTGCCCGAAGACGTTCGCATGTGCGGCGCCTTCGCCGAGCCGATCTTCGGCGCCGCCGAGCTCGTCCTAACGATGGACCCAGGCGAAGTGGTTACCATCGTTACGACGCTCGGCGCCCCAGGCCAAGGGACCGTACAATCCGTCGCCGGCGAGCCCACCGACGAATAAGAGTCCCCCGCCACCAACCATCCCAAACCGCCAACCGCAAACTGCCAACCGCACCGCGCACCGCACACCGCACACCGCATACCGCATACCGCCAACCGCCAACTGCCGACCGCCAACCCGCGCTCGCATTGCGCGCGCAGGGGCATGACCTAGGATTGGCGAATGTCCACGAGCCCATCGACGCGCCCGCGCGAGCTCATCTGCGAGCTATGCCGGCAGTTCTACGCCCAGGGCTGGGTGTCTGGCACGGGCGGAGGCATCTCAATTCGCGAAGGTGAGCGCGTCTATATGGCGCCGAGCGGCGTGCAGAAGGAGCGGCTTCAGCCGCGGGATCTCTTCGTGCTGAACGGGGAAGGCGGGGTCGTCGAAGCGCCGACCGGCGACGCGACCCTCTCGGCCTGCGCGCCCCTCTTCTTCAACGCCTTTCGCCTTCGCGGCGCAGGCGCCGTGCTGCACAGCCATTCGCTCAATGCGATGGCCGCCACGCTGATCTACGACGACGTCTTTGAAGTGACGCACCTCGAGATGAGCAAGGGCATTCGCGGCACCGGCTACCACGACGTATGCCGCGTACCGATCATCGAAAACACCGCGCACGAGTGCGACCTCGCCGACTCGATGGCCGAAGCGATGAATGCGTACCCTGACAGCGACGCCGTACTGGTGCGTCGCCACGGCGTCTACGTGTGGGGCCGCGACTGGAAGGAAGCGAAGAAGCACGCGGAGGTCTACGACTACCTCTTCGAGGCGGCGGCGCGCATGAAGCAGCTCGGTCTCGATCCCACCCAGCCCGATGGAAAGGCCATTTGACGATGAAAGCCCATTTTCTCGACGAGAGCGGCCAAGCCCGCGAATCGATCGGCGAAGCGGAACTTCGCGCCGCCGGCGTTCACTATGAAACGCTGCCCCTCGATGGTTACCAGCCGCGCATCGACGAGCTTCGAAAGGCCCATGGCTACATTCAACAAGATGAGGTTGCGCTCCGTCCCGACACCCCCGGTCTCGACCAGGCCCTCAAGAAGTTCGACGACGAGCATCTACACGACGAAGACGAGGTTCGCTTCGTGCTCGATGGCGCCGGCATCTTCGACGTTCGCGACCCCGACGACCGCTGGATGCGTGTCGTCGTGGAGCGCGGCGACCTCATCGTCGTTCCCAAGGGTCGCTACCACCGCTTCGAACTCACGAACGACAAGACCATTCACTGCGTGCGGCTCTTTCAAGACAAGAGCGGCTGGGTTCCGAAGTACCGCTAGCGTCCCTCTTTGCGCACTGGCTGATCTTCCGGACGCGCATATCGCCCAGCGAAGGGCCGACGGCCGGCGGTGCAATTGGAAGGCCGCGGAACAAGGAGAGTTCGGCGTGTCCAGCCGCGTGTCCGCACACGGTGATGAGATGGGCTCTCGAGTGAGGAGCGAACGATGAAGGTTCTCGTGCTCGGCGCGAGCGGCTTTATCGGCGGCGCCGTCGCCCGGGCCCTCAAAGCACGCGGCGACGACGTCGTCGTGACGGCCCGCTCGGACGAAGCAGAATCGGCGCTATGCGACTTCGACGTCCGCCGCGCCGAACTTGGTGATCCTGCCGCCATGGCCGCGGCCGCCGAAGGCGCGCGTGCAGTGGTGCACGCCGCGGGCCTTCGCCGACGCGATCTCTCGCGCAAGCAGCTGGGCTGGACGCACGTCGCGGGCACCGAAAACGTGCTCAAAGCGGCCCGGCATGCCGGCGTTTCTCGCCTCGTCTTTGTGTCCTGTGCGGACGTCACGCTCACCAAGGGACCACGCGTTCACTGGAACGAAGACCGCATGCCCGAACGGCCCTTCGACGCCCACGCGGAAACGCTCGCCAAAGCCGAAGACGCCGTCATCGGTGCGTGCGATCGCGCCCTACGCACCGTCGTGCTTCGACCGGCCTTCGTTTGGGGGCCCGGCGGACGGGGCGACGCGCCCGGGCCCAGCGACCTCGGTACGGCCGTCGAGCTTTGCGCCGAGGGCCGGGAGCGCGGCCTCTCGCTCTATGGCGCCGGCCGCCGCTTTGTCGCCACCACCTACATCGCCAACCTCGTCGACGCGGTGCAGCTGGCCCTCGAGCGTACGGAGGGCGACGGAAGCATTTTGAACGTGTGCGATGCGGAGCTCAGCCTCGCCGGCGAGTTCTACGCCGAGCTTTCGAGGGCCCTGGGAATCCCGGCGCCCCAGCGAGGCCTCGGCGCAAGGCTAAGCCGTCTTACCCGCGGCTCTGGCACAGACGCCGCCGAGGTGCTTCGCCGCTCCCAAAGCCACAGCTTTGCGCCGGAGCGCGCCCGTGAGCGCCTCGGCTTCGAGCCCCCCACGTCGCACGTCGAAGGCTTCAAGGCCCTTTCCTCCTGGGTCGCGGAGCGGGGTGGCGCGGCGGACCTCGCGGCGCGCGGCCAGCGCAGCGAATAAGCCGCGTTCGTGAGCGGCCTGGTGCTTTTCCGGCGGCCCACGGGCCCGGCGCGGGCCATCGCCTGATATCCTCTCGCCATGAAACGCGTTGCTTGGGCCTTCGTTGCGGTGCTGGCCCTCGCGGCTTCGGAACGCGCCGAGGCCTTCATCAGTCAGACGGACGGCGTCGTCGTTCCCGCGGGTTCGAACATGCAAGCATGCCTCGACCGCGCGGGCACGGGGGAAGGCACAGGCGCCGGGGGCACGCCGATCCTGCGCGCGCAGGCGGACGCGATGATCCTTCCGGAAGCGTTTCGGCCCGTCGAAGACCCACCCGGCTCGGGCAACTACCCCGTCACCTTTCGCATGATCGGCGAGGGCGCCGGCTTTCGAAACATCTTCGGCTACTACTACGTCGACGAAGACGTCACAAACCCGGCGAACCTTCGCATGGTCTTCGACTGCCGGCCCAACTCCGGCGGCTTCGACGGCGGCTCGTGCAACTGTCCCTGCGATCCGCTCGCCATGCGCCGCACGGACGGCTCCGACGAGAGCTGGGAGCGAACGCTCAACTTTCAGGACGAACCGGGCTTCGCGCCCGGACGGGCGATTGGCTTCTTCATTCGCACGCCGGAGCTCTTCGACGGGACCCGCGACAGCGCGAACTCCCAGTGCGGCGGGCCGAGCGCGGCGAACAACGACCACCGCACGTACTACACAAGCCAAGCGCTCAACGACGACGGCGACTTCGTGCACTTCTTGATCTACGAGTCGATCACCTTCAACAACACGTACTACTTCGGGTTTGAAGACCTCTTTCGCGGGGGCGACAACGACTTCGAAGACGCCCTCGCACGGGTCACGGGCCTAGTGCCCACCTGCGTGCCACAGCTCGAAAGCTGCAACGGTGAAGACGATGACTGCGACCTCAACGTCGATGAAGGCATTGAAACGGCATGCAGCACAGCGTGCGGCCCCGGCGTCCAGGTCTGTTCGGACGGCGCCTTCGGCGCATGCTCGGCGCCCGTCCCTTCGGCGGAGCTTTGCGACGGCCTCGACAACGACTGCGATACCCGCTTCGACGAAGGTCTGACGCAGGCGTGCATGAACAGCTGCGGCAGCGGCACGGAGATCTGCCGAAGCGGCGCCTTCGTGGAGTGCTCGGCGCCTACGCCGGAAATCGAAAGCTGCAACGACGCCGACGACGACTGCGACGGAAGTACGGACGAAGAGCTCACCCGCGCCTGCAGCACCGCGTGCGGAAGCGGTACGGAAACATGCAGCGAGGGCGCCTTCGTCGGCTGTACGGCGCCGGAGCCGGTCCCCGAAAGCTGCAACGGCGCCGACGACGATTGCGACGGCCGAACGGACGAAGGTATCTCGCGCGCGTGCAGCACCGACTGCGGTACGGGAACGGAGATCTGCGTGGCCGGCGAGTTCGTGGGATGCACGGCGCAGGCGCCACGTCCCGAAGCCTGCAACGACACGGACGACGACTGCGACGGCATGACGGACGAAGGACTGGTCCGAACGTGCTCGTCCGCGTGCGGCCTTGGCGAGGAGACGTGCGAAGCGGGCGTGTTCGCCGGCTGCACGGCGCCGGCGGCGGGCGTCGAAGTCTGCAACGGCCTCGACGACGATTGCGACGGCGTGGTGGACGACGGTAACCCCGGCGGCGGCGCTTCATGCGTACCCGACGCGGACGGCGGCTTCACCATCGTCGACGGCGTCGACCCGGAGGAGCGCTGCGTGCCGGGGACCGTCGTGTGTGTGGGCGGCGAGCTGAGCTGCCGGGGCGCGACAAGTCCTTCGCCGGAAATCTGCAACTGCGAAGACGACGACTGCGACGGCGAAGTCGACGAAGACGAAGGCGGCCTGTGCCCGGGCGACGGCGCCTGCATCGACTGCACGTGCCTCACGCCCTGCGACGCCGGCGAGTTCCCGTGCCCGCCGGGCCGCGTCTGCGATCGCGAACTCGGCGGCGACGACGGCTTCTGTGTGGCTGGGCGCTGCGCGGACGTCGAATGCGCCGAAACGGAGATCTGCAACCCAAACACCGGCGAGTGCCGCGACCTGTGCGAAGGCATCAGCTGCCCCACGGACACCACGTGCATTCGCGGCATCTGCGTGGAGGACAACTGCTACGGCCGGGGCTGCGATCCGGGCCTGCGATGCGCTGAAGGCGTGTGCGAGGCCGATCCCTGCCTCGATGTGTCGTGCGACGAAGGCAGCTTCTGCCGCGATGGCGAATGCATTGCCGCCTGCGCCGAGGGCTGCGCCGAAGGCGAGATTTGCAGCGCCGGAACGTGCATCGAGGACCCCTGCGGTGGATGCACGTCGTCCGAAAGCTGCATCGAAGGCGCATGCGTACTGAACGATTGCGCCGAGCCCTGCGGGCGCCGACGGGTCTGCATCGCGAACAGCTGCGTCGACGATCCCTGCGGCTTCATCGACTGCCCAAGCGGAACGAGCTGCAACGCGGGCGAATGCATCGCTGGACGGGTGAGCGGGCCGCCGGAGCCGATCCTCGCCCTGGCCTCCGGGGGCGGCGGATGCGCCTGCGATGCCGCCGGCGCCTCGAGCCGTAGCGGCCCACCGATGCCGGCTATCCTAACGCTCGGCCTATTACTCCTTGCGCTGCGGCGACGGCGCCAGACGCCGCGGCTCGTGCGTGCACCCGCTCGCCTACTGCGCGCCCTCGGCCTGGCGTCGGTCCTTGTCTTTTCCGGCGGCTGCGACGTCGAACCCTTCTGCCTCGAAAACTGCGACGGGGAAGACGGCGGTACGGACGGGGGCATCGACGTGCGCATCGAAAGCGGCACGACGGACGGCTGCATTCCTACGGGCGAAGAAACCTGCAACGGCCTCGACGAAGACTGCGACGGACGCGCCGATGAGGACTTCGACCTCAACGCCGACCCACGCAACTGCGGCGCCTGCCTTCAGGAGTGCATCCTGCCGGGCGCCTTTCCCGGCTGTGATACGGGCGCCTGCGTGGTCGATCGCTGCGAGATCGGCTTTCACGACCTAGACGGCAACGGCACCAACGGCTGCGAGTACGCCTGCCTCGAGACGGGCGACGAACTCTGCGACGGCCGCGACAACGACTGCGACGGGAACACGGACGAAGGCTTCGACACAAATACGGACCTCGGCAATTGCGGCGTCTGCGGCAACGTCTGCGCCTTCAACAACGCGACGGCCCGCTGCGAAGGCGGGACTTGCGTACAGGACGCGTGCAACGCGGGCTTCGTCGACGCCAACGGCGAAAGCGAAGACGGCTGCGAGCTCGGCTGCGTGCCCGCCGGCGACGAGGTGTGCAACGGTGCCGACGACAACTGCGACGGCCGCACCGACGAGGGCTTCGACACGAGCTCCGATCCGCTGAACTGCGGTCGCTGCGGTGTGGCGTGCACGTTTGTCAACGCGGACGCTACCTGCAGCGGTGGCGTTTGCAGCGCCGGCGGATGCGCGCCCGGGTTCTTTGACGTCGACGGCCTCGCCGGCTGCGAATACGCGTGCACGCCCACCGGCGCGGACGTTTGCAACAACAACGACGACGACTGCGACGGACGCATCGACGAGGGCGACCCAGTTGTAGGCACGGCCTGCGGCGAAACACGCGGCGAATGCGAGGCCGGCGTGAGCGCTTGCCAGCGCGGCGCGATCGTATGCGTCGGCGGACGGGGCCCGACGCCGGAAACGTGCGATGGACTCGATGAAAACTGCAACGGCGTCGCGGACGACGGCGTGCTTCCGGGCGTCGGCGCCCGCTGCGGCGATACGAACGTGGGTCGCTGTTCCTTCGGCAGTGTCGTGTGCGTCGATGGCGCCCTCGAGTGCGGCGGCGCGCTGGTCGAAGCGCGGAGCGAACAGTGCAACGGCCTCGACGACAACTGCAACGGCGTGCCCGACGACGGCGCGGCGCCGCCAAGCTCGACGCCACCGAGCTGTGCGCTCACGGCCGGCGTATGCGCCGGGCGCACGCCCGTCTGCAACGGCTCGGCGGGCTACGCCTGCGCCTTTCCCGACACCTTTCAATCGGTGGAGACGCGCTGCGACGGCCTCGACAACGACTGCGACAGCCGCACGGACGAAGGCTGCTTGAGCGTGCAGGGCGGCTCGGACCGCCGTCTCGACACCGGTGAAGCCGCTGGCGGAAGCAACTCCGTTCAGCCCTTCGTCGCCGCCGACGGAGCGGGCGTGTACGCCGCGTGGATGGACCTGCGAAACGGCAACGCGCAGGCGTTCTACGCACGCTCGAACAATGCCGGCGCAAGCTTCTCGGCGCCCTTTCGCCTGGACGAAAACGGCGGCCCGGCCTTTGGGCCGCGCGTGATTTTTTCGGCGCCAGACGTGGTGAACACGTTTTGGGCGGACTTTCGCGGTGGCACGAACTTTCGCGAAATCATGAACCGCCGCTCCACGAACGAAGGCCTGACCTTCGGAAGCGTGCGCCGCATCAACCCGGGCATGGACGACGACAGCTTCAACCTGCGGATCGCGTCGAGCGGAGATCGGGTCTACGCCGTCTACGAAGCGTTCACGAGCGCCCGGAACCGGCACATCTTCCTGCTCTACTCGAGCGACGCCGGCGCCAACTGGACGGGGCCCGTGCAGGTCGATAACGGCGACGAAGCGATCACACCGAACTTTGTCGCCGCGTCCCCGGAAGTCGCGGCGTCCGGCACGGACGTGCACATCGTTTGGCGCGACAACCGCCTTGGCGCATTGGACGTTTATTACGCACGAAGCACGAACGGCGGCGTGACGCTGCCATCCTCGGACCGGCGCCTCGACGTGGGCAACGGCGCATCCTTTTCACCCGTCGTCGCGGCGGAGGGCTCCAACGTGTACGTGGCGTGGGTCGATGACCGAAGCGGCACGGCCTTCGACATCAACTTTGCGCGGAGCGACAGCCGCGGGGCGTCCTTTTCGACGGCGGTGAACATCGATGACGACCCCCTGCCGCACGACTCGATCGAGCCGGTCATCGTGGCGCCGACGGCCGGCGTGGTCGCGCTCGCTTGGGTCGACTTTCGCTCCGGCTTCAGCGACGTCATCGTGCGCCGAAGCGAAACCGCCGGCGCGTCCTTCGACGACGCCGTACGCGTGGACACGGGAACGGCGCCGGGCACTTCGGGAAGCTTCGACGTCGCACTGGCGGCGGATGGCGACACGATCGGCGTCGCCTGGGCCGACGACCGCGCCGGCGCCCTGGACATCTACGCCAACTTCTCGCTCGACGGTGGCGCCACGTTCCAGCCCGACGACTACCGCCTCGATTCAACGGCCGAAGGCGCCTTCGACAGCTCCACGCCGAGCATCGCGGTGTCCGGCACCAGCCTGCACGTCGTGTGGGTCGACAATCGCACGACGTCGCCCAACGGCGACATCCACTACCGAGCGATGGCCCCGTGAGGACTCGAAAACGACACGCCAAGTTCCTCGCACGCTCCGCACAGCCGAGACACATCGCTCGTCGCGTCGGCGGGTTGACCCTTCTGCTCACGCTCTGCGCGACGACCGCACATGCGCAAAGAACGCCGGGAGCCGCAACGGTTGAAGGGACGGGCCCGGGCGCGAGCGGCCAGGTCACGCTCACGGAGCCGAGCCGCATCGACGGGCGGCTGACCTTTGCCAGGCGCCTTCGCCTAGGTTCGATCGCGCCATTTGTCGTGGGGGCGTCCTCGGTCATGATGGTGATTCCCGCGCTTGGTGGGTGTGACATCGACGAGATGGGCGAACGCGTTTGCGACGGCAGTTCGCAGCGCGCCGCACGCGTCGCGCTGGCCGGCGGCGCGCTCATGATGGTGGGCATCGCCGCGGGCGTGGCCATGCTAGTGCGTGGAATCCGATTGCGAAATCGGCTTCGACTGCGAGAGGTGGCGCAGGCGGAACGCATCATGCCGTTTGCGTGGTGAGCCGGGCCTACAGTAGACCGTCGTGCAGTACGCACTCGGCGGCCGCAAGTTGCAATGTTGCAAAGCTGCAAACCATTTCATAAGGGGTGCGCACCGAAGGCCCGGCCCTATAGCTCCCTGCGATGAGCTACAAGCCCCCCAAAGTCTGGACCTGGGACACCGAGAGCGGCGGACGATTTGCAAACATCAATCGACCGATCGCCGGAAGCACGCACGAAGCGGAGCTTCCCCGCGGTGACCACCCACTTCAGCTCTATTCACTCGGCACGCCGAACGGCGTGAAGGTCACGGTCATGCTCGAAGAGCTCCTCGAGCTGGGTCGCGACGCCGAATACGACGCCTGGCTCATCAATATTGGCAAGGGCGACCAGTTCGGCAGCGGCTTTGTCGCGGTGAACCCAAACTCCAAGATTCCGGCGCTCGTCGATCACAGCGAGGGCGAGGCGGTTCGCGTGTTCGAATCGGCTTCGATCGTCTTGCACCTCGCGGAGAAGTTCGACGCGTACCTGCCGAAGTCCGGCAAGGTTCGCACGGAGGCATTGAACTGGCTGTTTTGGCAACAGGGAAGCGCGCCTTTTCTCGGCGGCGGCTTTGGCCATTTCTACGCCTACGCGCCGGAGAAGCTCGAGTACCCGATCAACCGCTACGCGATGGAGACGAAGCGCCAACTCGACGTGCTCAACCGGCACCTCGAAGGCCGAGCGTTTCTTGCGGGCGACGACTACACGATCGCCGACATCGCCACCTGGCCTTGGTACGGCGCCTTGGTGCTAGGCCGGCTGTACGGCGCCGCCGAGTTCCTGGACGTGGAGAGCTACACGCACGTCCTTCGCTGGGCGAGGGCCATCGGTGATCGCCCCGCCGTCATTCGCGGTCGCATGGTGAACCGAACCTGGGGCGAAGCGCACGAGCAGCTAAAGGAACGCCACAGCGCGGCGGATTTCGCCTCGCTAGAAAAACCCAACGCTTGAAGAGCGGAAGTCTCAAGCCGCACGCCGCGGCACACCGCGCACGGCCAACCTCCAACCACAAACGACCAACCGCACACCGCCACCCGGGCATCCTAGCGCCAGCCCGCAACACCGGAAAAATCTACCGGCGCCGCTAAAGCCTCCCCCATTCTTGGCCGTTCGAGCTTTTCATGCGCTACGAACTAGGAATCCTTCAGCTCCTCGTCGGCAGCGCCGGCAAGCGTCGCCCGGCGCGCCTCGCCGTGGTTGCACGCGCCCTCGGCATTTCGCTTCAGCAACTTGAAGCACCCCTTCGCTACTTGCGTCAGCGCGGCTTCGTCGACGATCAACACCAGCCCACGGAAGCGGGCGTCGCGCGGGCGCGTTTCATTCAGCGCGCCGCGGACACGCTGGAAGCCGTTCAGCGGCAGCGCGAAGGCGCGCTTCCCAGCCGCATTCCTCCGTCCAGCGGCGTGTTCGCGCGCGATGAAGTCGAACAGGCCCGTGCGCAGCTCGAGCGACTGAAGACTGGTTAGACCACGTTGCCAAAACCCGTTGCCCAACATCTTGCCCAGTTCCGTACGATTTTGCGCCCGCGACCTGCAAGAGTCTCGATGGGCTTTCAACGTGACGGGATGGCGAACGTCGCTCGGAGTCCGGTGCTGCAGCAGGGTGGCGAACGCTACCTCGTCGAGGTCGTGAAGTTCACGGGCGCCCACTGAAAGAGACTTTGCACTGCGGGTGGAAACGGTAGCCGCCTTCGATCGACTCGATCGCATCGCCGAGCCCGACGGCACGGAGGCGTGAAATCATGACTTCGAGTCGCCGTTGCCCCGAGCTTGGGGACATTTTCTCGTCTCCCCAACCGGCCTTCAGCAGTTCCTGGCTCGACATCGCCCCAGCGTGCGACAGAGCGATCAACAGCCGGCGCATGATCGCACGTCGCCCGAGCTCGACCCGTTCGTGATTGGCCGAGAACCAAAGGCCCTCTGTACCCACCACCACGTTCTTGACGCGAATGCCTCCCGTTGCGGTTCCCTCCAACTGGGACCTCAGGAGCGAACGCACTGCGGAGTGTTCCACCTTCATGAGTGGCGCATCTGCCTCTGGCGGCTCACTCACAGGCTTTCCTTCCGCGTGTTCGACGACCCGCTCGCAGAGTTCCAAGACAGCGCGAACAAACGGAGGCGCCGGTCGATGGAGGATCGCGTCGAGGCGAGCGCGACTGCGCACGACCCGACCTACTCGGGCCTCCGTTGCGGCAAGCACACCGGTGAAGACGAGTCCGTATACGGGTTGGTAGCACGCAAGCTCCGGAAGAACCTCACGCATCTGGTCGACCGCTTCGACGTATTCACCTTTGTCGATATGCAGAATTGCAAGCATCGCTCCGGCAGCGCTAGTCATAAACGCATCTGGCCCGCTATATGCCTCCGTGAAGGCGGATCGGGCCGCCGCAAAGTCGCCGTTGATATGGGCCGTACGACCCTGAAGAATACGCAGCGACGCTCGATTTCGGCTCGGCCTTGAGGAAATCGAATTAATGGCCTCCAGCCCCTCGGCTGCGTAGCGCGCCGCAACGACATGGTTGCCACTCTCCGAGTGGGCAAACCCGAGCCCCGTGAGAACGGCCGCGCGCTCCGCGGGAATCCCTACCTCCATGAGGAGCAGCGCGCGTTCTCCATGCCGTCGTGCGGCGTCGGCTTGCCCGCACATACGGCACAGCTCCACGAGACCCGACCGCAGCTCTCGCTCGGCGACTACTTCGCCGCTCTCGTGCGCTGCATCGGCCTCCCGCTCCAGCGGCTCGAGGATATTCTCGTGCGTTCCCTGTGCGACGGCGATTTCGGCAACAAGTCTGGTCCGTCGGGCGCGCGATTGGTCATCAGCGCATACAAGATCCAACGCGAGTGCTCTCGCCCGTTCCAGATGCCCCTCCCGATAAGCGATCTCAGCAAGCCGAAGGGTGCACATCGTCTGCTGTGGAATACTCAAACGGTTGCTGGTGCGAAGCTCGTCAAACGCCGACGAAATCGCTGTGCTGCCGCCGAAGAACCTTTGCAGCTCGTCACACAGCGCAGCAAGTTCCGCATGTTGATCCAACGAAGCTTGCGTGGAGCGTCGACGGCTGAGCGCAAGCATCGCGTCGGGGTAGAGGGACTCGAGCCTTTGAAACGCGGTTTTCCAACCGGGTCCTTCCAGTTCACGCAGCGCGTCGCGTGTCGCCGTGCGGACCCAATCAAAATGAGCCGTCGCGGCCTGCGTTTGTTCGTCAGATTCGAGCAAACGTGTCGCCGCAAAGCGGCGCACTGGGGCCGCGAGCAGCAGTTGCCGAGAGGGGAGCGCGAGAAGAAGCGAGGCTTCCAGCAGTTCCTCGAGCGGAACCGTAGCGCTTCGGCGCCAGACCTGTTCCAGCGCCGCAACGGAAAACGAGCCTGCAAAGACGCTCACCCAGTTCAGGAGTCGTCGAGCGTCGTCCCGCAAGAGCGAGACCGAACGCTCGATGCTTGCTGTGAGCACCTCGCCAAGGGAACCGGCATCGCGAGCACATCGCTCAATGAGTTCCTCCGCCGACAGCCAGCGACAACGCGCGGCCGCCAGCTCGATGGCAAGGGGAAGGCCTCCGAGGGCTTCGACGAGCGCCTCCGCCAACGCGGAACCAATCGGCGGCGCGTCAATGCGCTCGAGGGCGTCGGCTAGAAGCACTTTTGATTCAGACGTACTGAGCGGTGGAACGACTACGATTTGCTCATTTCGAACCCGAAGTCGCCGGCGCGACCCCACGACTACCTGCAGTTCGTGACAGCGAGCCAGCCAGGATGTGATCGACTCACGCAACTCGTCCGCCAAGTGTTCCGCGTTGTCGATGACGAGGGTCGAAAACGAGGTCTGAAGGCCTGCTTCGAGCGAGTCACTCGAAGAGAGGCCTAACTCTGCGCGTATGCGACCTTCGAGTTCGGTGATGCTTCTGCATCGTTCCGCGTCGACAACGTGTACGCCGCTACTTTCACGCTGAAGGCGCCGAAGTAGTTCGCTCTTTCCTACACCCAGCGCCCCCGTGATGACCGTGCATCGAACACCCGCTGCCAGTCGTGCGCGAATCGCGTCGAGGGCTTCCCTCTGCGACGGAATGACCACTCCAAACGCCGCAGGTATCATCGAAGGCCATCCCCAACGGTGACGCGGCGGGCGCTTGCCCACGCCAGGCACATCATGACGCACGGAACTCCTGCGATAAGCCATCGCACCGTACGCGCTACGGCGTCACTCATGTTGCCGGGGGTGTAGCCCGCTTGCGAGAGCGCGTAGCCTGTTAGGGCTACACATGCAGCGTAGGCGGTCTTTTCGACGAACGTTCGAGCCGAAAAGAACATCGCTTCGCGCCGACCTCCCGACGCTTGGCGATCCTGGTCGATCACATGGGCCAAAGTCGAGCGATCTAGCACGGCGGAGATGGAACCGGCGACGCCAATGACCAACGAAGACGCTGCGAGCGGCGCCACTGCACCGCGTTCGATGAGCGCAAGGCTCGCGTATCCAATTGCAGCCATCAGCATTCCGCTGCGCCACAGCCGATGGAGTCCAAATCGCACCGCCAGTTTCGGGACCATCGGCGTGAAGAATAGAAGACCGACGATATAAGCGCCGAGCAAGATCGGGAGCGATGATTCGTCGCCAACGAGTACAGCGGCGACGAAGGGGCCAAGGACGGAGAGCGAGGCGGTCGCCGTTTGCTCGAAGAATGCCACGACAAGAAGTCTGCGCGCATCCGCGCTCTTGAGAATTCGAGCAATGCTTGTCCAAGATACCTCTCGAACGGGGCGAACCTTTGGGCTTTCTTTGAGCACGAACGCAAAGGTCAGCGTGGAGGTCAAAATCAGCACGGCACCAACGGACGCGATGTACGGCGCGACCGGCTTGGCGCCGACCTCGCCCAGCCACGTCATCACGCCGAGCCCAAGTACCATCGCGGCGGTATATGCAATGTGACGTGCCGCAAAGAGCTGGCTGCGCCCCACGCCTTCACACCAGTCAACGGCTAGGGCGCTATGCGGCACCACGACAGAAGTGTGCCCCGCATAGTAGAGCAGCATACCAGCGCCGACCCATACGCTGCGGTAGGGAGCGCCGATGAAGGGCGTGCTCCAAAGCGCGGCGACCGCGAAAGCCAAAACCACGCCGCCTGCGGCGATCCACGGTCGCCGTCGTCCGTGGGTCGACGAAGTGCGGTCCGACCAGCCAGCGATCATCGTGTCGGATACTGCATCCCAAATGCGTGTACCGGCGAACAGGGCCCCCACAAGCGCCGCGTCGAGCTTGGCGACGTCCGTGGCGAAGCGAAAGAAGTAGAGCAGGAACAGGAAATGCGGAAGACCCGTTCCGAAAGTGGGCCAGCCGTACCAGGCCCGTTCACGCAGAGCAGTCGAGGTTGTTCGCTCGACTCCAACTTGCAGCGACGAAAACATGTGAGCAACGTGTGAGGAGCGTGTCCGCGAATTGCTGCGACCTTGCGGGCATGAGAATAGATCACTTTTTCCTAAGTTTCGCCGCCCTTCTCGTGATTGGTTGCGGGGACGACGCAACGCTCCAGGTGGATGCGGGCCTGGAAGATATGGCCCGTGACGCGAGCCCTCAATGCCCAGAGCTTCGCGGTCGAGAGCGGATCTGTGATGGCCCGAACAACGTGGCGGCGTGCGTCAACGGCTCGGTGGAGTTGCGTCCGTGCGGGGTCGGTACGGAGTGTCAAGCCGACGGGGGTGACGCGGTGTGTGCCTGTACAGACGCCAGCGATGGCACGTGCCCATCGGGCTGCCCGTCCGATCCAGACTGCGTCGGCTGCGCGCCGGAGTGTGGTGAGGCCACATGTGGAAACGATGGTTGTGGTGGTGCATGCGGAAGCTGCGCAGAGGGTGAATATTGCCGAACCCGCAGCTGCGAGACGGCTCCGCCTGGCACCCTCTGCGACAATCGATGTGGCTTTTCGGGGGATGGCGAATGCGACGACGGAGGCGAAGGAGCGCTCTTCTCGGTTTGTGAGTTCGGAACGGACTGCGACGACTGCGGTCCTCGCGAGCCGGTGATGGACGCGGGTGTTCCAGACTTGGCCGTTCCTGACGCGGACGTGCCCGATAGTGGTACGTCGATCGATGGCGGCCCCATCGAATGCTCGCTAGCAATCCCGTGCCCTGAAGGTCTGTTCTGCACGCGCCCTCGCATCGCGTTGCCAAGTGAGTGTCGAGGCCCATCGAATTTCTTCGTCGCCTTCGGAGAAGACAACGACGGCAGTATTCGGAACGGTATGGAGGCAAACGAATCCGAGGCGGTTCCGCGTAGCGCGCCCGGTCTGACGACCTCTCCGCCGTCCGTCTACTGCGAAGCAAACGGCGGCGACCTGGGGGTTTTTGCCGCGACAACGCTGAGCGGAGAATCCTTTACCTTCTCGCTACGCGGAATGGACTGGGATCGCGCAACCGGATCCGTCACGCCGCTGAGCGTGGCCATCGGCGCACCGGATACGGTGTTCGCGTGGATGTTGGGATCTTCATGCGAAATCGAAGCGGACCCCAACCCTGACGGCTCCGTGGGCGTCTCCTTCGACTGTTTGGGAACCGGAGACTTCAGCACGCAGCGAGCGTTTGGGGTGGTGTTCTGTTCGTCGCTCTCGGAAGGGTAGCGTACGGCAGTCAAAGGTTAATTCGGGCCGGTTTATAGACCGGGATAAAAACGCAGAGTGCAGCACCGAATGGCAAGGCCAGCCCTTATCAGCCGACGGCCACCGCCTGCGGTTTGCTAGGGGCGGGCGCCGGTTGCGCGAAGGCACCGGACTTCATCAGCGTTTCCATGATGAGCGGACGCGCGAGCACGAAGCCGTTCACCGATGAATCGAGCTGGGTCACCACGCCAGCCAGCAATGAAAAGGCGCGCCCGTAGAGCACGATGTCCTGCGGGATGACAAGGCCGTCGATGCGTTTGGTGAACACCTTGAGCTTTTCCTTTAGGCCGCTGACGTCCAAGGCCTTGAGCTCCTCCGGCGACATTTCAAACATCTCGCCGAAGAACTCTTCCAGTAGTGGCCGCGCCGCAACCGTGTCTTCTTCGTTCAGCATGCCAAGTTCGATGATCGAGCGAGAGAAGCCGTCCACGTCGCGCACCATGAAGGCCATCGCGCACCGTACGAGCTGGGCATGAAAGCCGCGCGGCAGCTCCTTGCACTGACCGAAATCCAAAATGCAGACGAGCGGGCCTTCGTCTTCGCGGCGCACGAGCAGGTTGCCGGGGTGTGGGTCGGACTGGAACACCCCGTCCGCGAAGAACATGTGCGTATAGGCGTGCATTACCTGGCGGATGACGTCGTGCGTTTCGATGCCCGCCGCTTTCAAACCTTCGGCGTCCGTCACCTTCAGGCCCTCGAAGAACTCGGTGCAGAGCACGCTGTCCGTGCTGTGCTCATCGATCACTTCAGGAATAGAGACGCCCGCCATCTCGGCGAGGTTCTTGCGAATGATGCGACCGAAGCGCGCTTCGGAGCGGTAGTCGAGCTCTGCCTCGAGGGCTCGACCGATCTCGCCGTAGATCGCCCCGAGGGGAACCTTCGGGACAAAGAGGTTGAAGAAGGGCACGGCCAAACGCAGCGCACTGAGGTCGCACGCGAGCTTGAGTTTGATGTCCGGGTAGCGGACCTTGAGGGCCACGGATCGGCCGTCCTTGGTCGTGGCCCGGTGCACCTGGCCAAAGCTCGCCGCGGCGCAAGCGCGCTTTTCAATCGTTTCGAAGCGGTCCTCGGGCGTTTCGCCAAACTCCCGTTCGAGGTGCTTTTCGACAACGGACCAGTCCGCTGGCTCCACCTTGTCTTGAAGTGGCGTCAGCTGCTCGATCCACGTGGCCGGAACGAGGTCGACGCGCGTGCTGATGATCTGCCCCAGCTTGATCAGACCGCCCTTCATATCCTGAGCGACCCGAACGAAGCGCGCTGCGCTACGCTGATGCGTTCGCTCCCAGCGTTCGGCGCTCGCGGGCACGCCCAAGCGCCTGCGGATCATGAGCCACGCATAGCCGAGGTAGATGGGGAAGAGCAGGAAGATCACCCGCGCCATACGAACGGGCGTAAGCCAAAGGCGCGTAAAGAGCGGAAGTTTGGCGCTATCCTGCGCTTGCTCGTCGACCATCTCCACGGGGCCGGTCTAGTGGCATTCTGTCGCTCCGTCGAGCTTCCGAGGACCAGGGCGGGACTGGCTAAATGGCGCACCGACGTAACGCTCCGGACCCCTGTGGTATAGGCGGAAACATGGAGACAGCGGCGTGAAGATCGTCATTGTAGGCAATGGCGTTGCAGGGATGGCTGCGGCCATGGCAGCCCGCGAGAAGGACCTTCAAGCATCCATCACGCTGGTTAGCGAAGAGTCGGACCACATGATCTCCCGAACGGCGCTCATGTGGGTGGTTTCGGGCCAGCTGAGCCATCAGTGCATCGAGCCCTACGAGCGCGATCACTACGCCCAGCACGGCTTTGAGCGCGTCCGGGCCCGAGCCGTAGCCATTCACGCCCAGCCGCGACGCGGCTCGTACCGCGACGACGAAGGCGCGCCGGAAGGCGGCGAACTCGAACTCAGCGACGGCAAGCGCCTGCCCTTCGACCGGCTGCTCATCGCCTGCGGCTCCGTGCCGCGCAAGGGCCCCTGGCCGGGCAGCGACCTGCTCGGCGTCGGCCACTTTGTGACGCTCCAAGACCTCGAGTGGCTCGAAGGCGAGCTGCATGGCGGCGCCGGTCACGGCGGGCCACCCCCACGGGCCGACCACCATCTCAAGGACGGCGGCGCGAGCGCTTATGCGCGCCGGGCCCTGGCGCGTGAGAAGCGCGGTGGGCCGCCGAGCCATCCCGTGGTGATCGGCGGTGGTTTGATCGGTATCGAGGCCGTGGAGGTGTTTCACGCCGCGGGCCTGCATCCGCGCTTCTTCATTCGCGAAGAGTGGTTCTGGCCGATGGCCATCGACCAGGTCGAGTCGACCTGGATCAGCGACCGCATGCGCGAAGGCGGCGTACACATGCACCTCGGCGAAAACGTGAAGACGCTGACGGGTGCAGACGCCCTTCAGAGGGTCAAGACGGACCAGGGCGAGTACGACGCGGACCTCTGCGTCATCGCCATTGGCGTGGTGCCCAACACGGCCTGGCTGCGCGAAAGCTCCATCGAGCTCGACGAGCGCGGCGGCATCGTGGTCGACGAACTTCAGCGCACCAACCTCTCGGGCGTCTACGCCGCCGGCGACTGCGCGTCCGTGCTCTGGTTCAA
>JBCCRV010000018.1:0-23975 GCA_039201085.1 Myxococcota bacterium
CCGACGGGGGCGACGATGGCGTTCACCCGCGGCAGGGACTGCAGGATCTCCAGCGCGGCGGTTCCTTGGCCCGCAATGACGCGAGGGTCGTTGTAGGGGTGCACCACGGAAGCGCCGCTCTTTGCCACAACATCGGCCAGCGTCGCTTCGCGGGCCGCGAGGGTGTTGTCGCAATCGACGATGCGAGCGCCGTAGGACGCGACCGCACGCTTTTTCGCCGCGGGCGCCGCCAGGGGCATGACCACCGTGGCGGAAGCGCCCGCTTCGCGGGCAGCGTAGGCCAGGGCCGCCCCATGATTGCCTGACGAATGGGTGCTCACGCCGCGGCGCAAGGCGTCTTCGCCCATCGAGAGAATGGCGTTCGACGCGCCGCGTGCCTTAAACGCACCGGTCTTCTGAAGGTTTTCGGTCTTGAGCCACACTTCACAGCCGGTGGCCTCATCGATGGCACGGCAGCGCATCAGCGGCGTGTTGTGCACTCGGCCACGGATGCGTTCGGCGGCGGCGAGAACGTCTTCGCGGGTGGGCACGTTGTCGGTCATGCGAAGGTGCGCCGATCGAACCGGATCAGATCCGCGTGATGCGCATGATGGTCGGTCGACGCCGGGGACGGCGGCGCGGCCGACGCCGGGGCGGCGCTTCGATGGTGAGCGTAGGCGCGAAGAAGAAGACGTTCGAGCCGCCGCCTAAAGTGAACGTTTCGGTGGGGTTGGCCGGCGTGAGCCGTTCGATTCCGTCGGTCTTCAGGGTGACGCGAAAGCTCTCGTTTGCGCTCGCGTCGAGCACAATGTGCGCGAGTCCGGACGCGTCGGTGAGGCCGACTTCCCGGCCGTTCACTTCGACGGGCACATCCGCGAGGGGACGCTCGTCCGCCTTGGCACGAACCACGAACCCCGCCGAACGCACCTCCGGTGTGCAGCGCACGGACATGCGCAACCCGCCGTGCGCATCCGGATCGAGGGAGCGGAACGCGATCAAGGCGAGCGCCTGCGTATCCCGCTCGCTCGTATGCCCTTCGGGGCAGGTGTGGTGAATGTTCACCGTCGTGCCTTCACGGCCCTCGAGAATCGTGTGCACCAGCCCCGTATTGTCGCTCGTGCCCACGGGCGTACCGTCCACGTCGAAAGCGACGCCTTCAAGGGGCACCCCGGGATCGGACTCGGCAGTGATTGTGACCGCGTGTCTTGGCGTCGGTGCACGCGGGGCGGAACAGGCGGCCAGCACGAAAGCGAAGAGGGCGATCGGCAAGGTGGAAGGTCTCAGGGGCATTCGCTTCCCTCACAGCGTAGCCGGGCGCGCAGGATGCCGGCAATTCGACCAAACTCGCCTACCTCGGGATAGGTCACCTGAAGGTGCAGGTAGGCGCCGAGGGCCTCGCGAAAGTTGTTACGCTCCAAGTGCACCGCGGCGCGTGCGGACTGCTCCCGCCGGACCGCCAAACGCACCTGGTTGCTGAACTCCGCCTCGTCGATCTCGCCGTCGTCGAGCGATTCCTGCAGACGCTCGCGGGTGGCCGTCTCGATGGCGGTTGAAAGGGCGTCGAGCTCCGCGCCCACCCGTTCGCGCAGCCGCGTTTCGTTCGCCTCGGCTTCCGCGAGCCGCGCCGAGACCGCCGCGGAGTACTCCTCGGCGGCCGTTTGAGCCCGTTCTCGATCGAGCTCGAGGGCTTGAGCCCGCTGTTGGGCGGCCACCGCCCGGCGCTGGTTCTTGCGCACGAAGGAGAGGCCGAGAAGGCCGATCGACGCCACGAACGCGATGCCCGCGAGAATGAGCGTGCGCTTTGGCGGAAGCTCGAGGCCCTTCTTCGGTTGCGGTTCAGCGGGCGGGGGCGGGGGCGCAAAGCGGGACGTCGACAGCACGTCTGTTTCCGAGGGCATCGGCGCCGCGTGCTGTGGCGGAGGCGGGGCCGATGGGATGAGGGGCGGCGGCGGATCGCTGCGCGGCATTTCGATGCCCGCCGCTGCGGGGTCGAAGATCTGCGTGGCGGGCGTAACCGCAAAGGGGTTGTTGTCGGGCGGGGGCACGCTTGGAGCAGGGGCGGCGGGCGGCGGGGCCATCGGCGGACCTGCCAACGGAGGCCCCGCCATCGGCGGACCTGCCAAGGGAGGCCCCGCCATCGGCGGACCTGCCAAGGGAGGCCCCGCCATCGGCGGACCTGGCGGCGGCGCAGCAGCCGTGGAGAACACTCCCGCCGAGTTCACATTCGAAGACGGCGAGCGTTGAGGCATCCCCACGCTGCGTGGCTCCGACGCCTTTGGCATGCCGATGCTGGAAGGAGACACCATTTGCGTGGGGGCGGCTTCGAGCGGTTTCGCCGCCGAATCGTCGAGCTGAAGGAGCTGGCTGTCTTCGATAAGTGGTGCGTCTTCGCTGCGTGCGGCGATGCCGTGCTCCGCGCCCGAGGCGGCGATGGCGGCGGAGGTCTCCACCAGCATCGCAGCGCCGGAAAACTCAAGGCGGCAGCGGCCCACCAGCTGTCTCCAGGCACTTACGCGCTCGCCGTCGACGCGAAGGTCCCCGCCTGCAGGCGATACCCAGAGGGCCTGGCCATCCCAATAGAAGTCGAAGTGATGGGGAGCGATGCCTTCCACCACCCAGCTCGACAACGGCGCGGAACCGACGGCCACGCGCGCCTCCGGCTGCTGGCTCGAAAGGTCCCAAAGGCCAGCGTTGGATGCGCCCTGGACCAACTGGATACGCGCCCATGCGGACGGCGTCTGCGTGGGTCCGTTCAAGGCCGGGCTCGCTTCGCGGGGCGCTGAGCCGGGAGTACGCGTTCACACCCCCCAAAACACGGTTTGTCAGGGGTGTTCTGGCGCGAGCGCGCCCGCAGAGGGACCGAGGACCGTACGTTCCGTACCTGACGAGGGCCCCGTAGGACATCAGCCGCCCAAGGAAATCCCTGGAAAGCCGCTCGTGAAGGGGACTGAGCGCGGACGTTCATGACGGCTGTTGGCCGGCAGCGGCGTAGAGGCTGGCGGGCAGTTCGAGGCCCATGGCTTGAATCATCTCCATGCACCGCGGCAGCCGGCCTGTGGGCACGAAGTCGCTGAGCACCTTTCCGTCGGCGTCACGGCCATGGTAGCGGCGCACAAAGATGTCTCCGAGCTGGTAGCCCTCGGCGGGATCGTAGCCGAGCACTTCGGTGATGTGAGTGACGCAGCGGGAACCGTCGAGCAGTCGGGTGGTTTGAACCACGTGGTCGATGGCGGACGCGATCTGGGCGCGCATCGCTTGAAGTGGGATCTCGACGTCGCTCATCATCGCCATCGTCTCGAGGCGGTTGAGCGTATCGATCGGGTAGGTGGCATGCACCGTTGAGAGACAGCCGCCGTGGCCGGACGTCATCGCCTGAATCAGCTCGAGGGCTTCGCCGCTTCGAATCTCACCGACGACGATGCGGTCCGGCCGCATGCGAAGGGTCGCCTTGAAGAGGTCGCGAATCGTGACCTGGCCCCGACCGCGCGGATCGGGCGGCTGGGCTTCCATCTGCACCACGTGCGGCATCTGCAGCTGCAGCTCGCGGGCATCCTCGATGATCACGACGCGCTCGTTGTGGCCAGCAAAGGACGAGAGGCAGTTCAGAAGCGAGGTCTTTCCTGAGCCGGTGCCGCCCGCGACGATGATGTTCTGCTTGCACCCGACGAGGGCCTGAAGCGTCTGCGCCGCGTCCGGGGTCATCGAGCCGAACTCGAGCAGCTTCTCAATGGTCAGCGTGTCTTTGAAGAAACGGCGAATGGCGACCGAAGGCCCGTCGGGCGATGCGGGCGGAATGACCGCCTCCACGCGCGATCCGTCGGGCAGGCGCGCTTCAAGGATCGGATGCTCCTCGTCGAGCTGACGACCAACAAACTGGGAGAGGTTGCGAAGGGCCGACATCAGCGCTTCGTGCGAGGGGAAGGTGGCGGAGGTCTTCGAGAGCCGGCCGCCCTTTTCGATGTAGATCTCCTTCGGTCCGTTGATCATGATCTCGCTGACGGACGTATCTTCCATGAAAGGTCGAATCGGATCGAAAAACCCCAGGATCGTTTGTTCAAAAACTTCGCGCGGAATCATGTGCTTGGCTCCTCAGGCTGCGCCGGGGCTTCGGCCTCGTCCGGTGAAGGCGGTTCGGCTGTGGGGGGCGCGGATGCGGGCGGTTCAACTGCGGGCGGTTCAACTGCGGGCGGCGCAGGGCGTGGATCCATGCGTTCGATGCGCTGGATGGGCGTGAGCTCTCGCTCGACGAGGCTGCGCACTTCTTCCACGTGGCCACCGTCCGGTGCCAACTCGAGGTAGCGCTGAAGCAGCGGACGCGCCTGTTCCATGTCCGAGCGGTCTTCGAGGTAGAGCATGCCAAGCAAGTAGTGAGTCGTCGCATCCGACGGCGCAGACTCGAGCACGCGGTGATAGTGGATGCGCGCGTCTTCAACACGGTCGAGGCCGTGGTAGAGGGACGCCACCACCCTGCGCAGGCTCCAGTTGTTTGGCTCGTCCGCGAGCACCGGCTCGGCGTACGCAAGGGCCGCGGAATAGCGACCCTGGGTCGTGCAAAGGCGAATAAGGAGCGTTATCACGGGACCGCGCGCGTAACCGCGTTCGAGTGCCGCCAGCAGGTACTGTTCGGCGCGGCGCACGTCCCCCGTTCGTCCAAACTCGACGCCCTGATCAAAGAGCTCCTCGGCGGTCACGTTGGCCAAGGGATCGGGCGGCGTCTCGGTCGGGGCCGCAGGGCCGCCGCAACCAAGCAAACAAACAAGCACGGGAATGCAAAACCGCACCGCGGAAGCATATACAACGCGGCGAAACAAGCGAAGCATTGAGCGAAGCGCCACCGCCCGCGGGTCACTCGGGCAAACGAATCCCTGCGGTTCGAGCCTGGCAGAGGGGGCGGCCCGAGCCGCGCCCTCGAATCGAGATGGCGATCAGTCCTCGGCGTTTTGCTCTTCGCGCTGGGCCTTGGCGCGCACGATTCGCAGCGTTTGCTCAAGCCACTGCGTGTACGGGTCGTCGTCGAGATGCTGCGTAAGGTCCGTGAGCCGTTCCGCGTCGCGGGTGGCGGCGGACCAATCGGAAACATCGAGGGCGTGGCCGAGGTGCAGACGCAGGCCCGCATAGTCCGATTCGATCGACTCGCGAAGGGACGTGCGCACCGCCTCCACATCCGTAGCCTCTTCGGCGCGGCCCAGCGAGCGAAGGCAAGCCGCGGCCCGCCCGTAATCCGCCACGGCCAGCACGCCGTCGCCGGGATCGTAGTGGTAGCGGTCGCCCCGCGTGTCGCCGGCGTACTCGGCTTGGCGAGCACGTTCGGCGACGTCGCCGTCACCCTCGCAGCTTGGTTCGGCCTCGGGAAAGAGGTTGGGGGGTTCAATGCCTTCGGCGCTCGGGACGAGGCCGTCGTCCCCGCGAAGAAACATGAAGGCCAAAATGCCTACGATCGCGATGCCGCCGATGGCCACAATCGGACTGGGGCCCTCGCCTTTGACCTTTGCCTTTTTGTTGGTGACCTTGATGCGAATCTTGCCGAGAACGAGCTCGCTGCCCCACTTCACCATCCCCGAGGCAAAGGGCTTTCCGCGCAGCTTCGTCGGCGTCAGCGCGCCCTGGGACGTCGAAACCCAGCATCCTTCCTTGCCGCGCGGCGCGATCAAGAGGTGCTCGAGCTCGAGCTCATGGGCCGTCGGCAGCGAGATCGTGGCCGTACCCGACTTGCCGAGGGTGATCTGCGAGCCCTCAATCGGATGGCGCTCCGTATTCCCGCCGATCGTGACTTCTACGTACGCGTCCATCCCGTGACCTTGGTGGGCGACAAGCTACCCGATGCTGGCACCCTGGGAATAGGGATAACTGAGGAGCCGCGGGGAAAAGTACGGCCCGGGCCGACAACGTCCGAAGCGATCGCTCGGGCCATCAAAAGCCTCCCGCCTGAAGACGGATCACGAAGGGACCCATCAGCAAGAGGATGACAACGACAAACATGATCATCAGCGGGCCCATCATCATGAGGCCCGCTTTGGCGGCGGCCTCTTCGGCCAACACGCTGCGTCGCATGCGGAGCATTTGCGCCTGAATCGTGAGCACTTCCGCCAGGGGCGTGCCCTTCGCTTCCGCCTGAACGACCGTCCCGACAAAGTCGCGGACCGCCTCCGTCGGCACGCGCTCGGCGAAGGACTCGAGGGCCTTGCGACGCGTATGCCCGAGGTCGAGCTCCTGCAGGATGCGGTTCACCTCTTCGACAAGGGGCGCGGCGGCCGTGGAGGACTTCTCGGCGATTTGGCGCAGCGCACCTGGGAAGTCCAAGCCCGCACCCATGCAGAGGGCCGCCAGGTCGATGGCGCCGGGCAGCGTTCGGTTGATCGTCTTGAAACGATCTTCCGCCGCCGACTGCAGGTTCATGTAGGGAATGGCAAAGCCGAAGGCGGCGGCGAGAACCACGAAGATCGTGTCGAAGTCGACCACATACACCGTGATGAGACCGACAACACCACCGACGACGCCGCTCAGCAAGCTCATCGCGATGGCCTCGCTGCCCGAAAGCCCGCGCCATTCGCCACTGTGGCGGACGAGCTTTGCAAACGTGCCTTTGATGGCCTTGAGCTCGAGGCCTTCGACCCAGCCGGCGATCAGCCGGATGGCCGGCTCGGCCAACGCAAAGACCCCGCCCTCGTCGAGGGCTTCGGCGCGCTTCAGGCCTCGCATGCCGAACTCCGGCCGTTCCGTCGGCGGGTTCTTGCCGAGCTGATAGGTGATGAGACCGAGTCCCACGCCGATGGCCGCCAGGGCCGCGTAGCCGAGAATGAACGCCGGCACTAGATGTCCACCGCCAGGATTTGACGGCCCCAGAGAATGGCGAAGGTCCACGCGACAATGGCGACGCCGAGCACGACGTTACCGATGAAGTTGCCGCTAAGTGTAGGCCACCAGGTTTCATCAAGACCGTTGAGGGCCAAGGCCATCATCCACGGCATGGCGCCGAGCACCCATACCTGACCGCGTCCCTCGGCGGTCTTTGTGCGCACCACACCTTCGAGTCGGGCCATCTCGCGCAGCGATCCGGCGGACGTTTCGAGGATCGTGGGCAAGTCACCGCCCGTTTGGCGCGCGACCACGAGCATCGCCAACGAACTGCTCACGATCGGGCTGTTGATCCGCTCCGATGCGTTGAGGATCGCTTGGTCCAGGGGCGTGCCGAGCTGGTTCTCTTTGACGAGAAGGTCGAGCTCCTGACTGATCGGCTCGCTGACGAGAGCGACGGTGGATTTGATCGCTTCGCCGATAGCGGGCGTGGCTTTCAGCGAGTTCGCCAAGAGTAGAAGCCAGCCATCGAGCTGCTGCTCGAGCTTCTGCACGCGCGCCACGCGCAGTGCTCTAAGACGGATGTACGGAATGGTCGCGATGGCCGCGGCGAGCACCAGCGGCAGGAAGTTCCCCGTGAGCTGGGCAAAAATCAACATCGCAACCACACCGCCCACCTGGGCACGTGCGATGTGTTCAGCCTTGTACTTGAGAAAGAGGAAGCGGACTTCGGCGTCGAGGGCGTTCACGTAGCGGTCCCAGTTGCGACGCAGGGGACCGTCCTCGTCGGCGGCCAAGATCCACACGGCGGCGCCGCTCCCGAGTCCCACCATGAGAACCGAGAGCCATCCCGCAGCCGTCGACGCCAGGAACTCATTCATAGGAACTGCCCCCCACGCACCAAACCGTGCGTAATGAACTCGTCGATAAACGAAGGCAGGTAGCCGCTGGCGCGGTACTCGCCCTGAACCTTGCCCTTCGAATCGGTGCCCGTACGGTAGTAGGCGAAGATATCGTTGAGCACGAACTCGCCGTTATCGTCGAGTCCCGACACCTCGGTGATCGCCGTGACGCGGCGGCTTCCATCGGAGAAGCGCGACTGCTGCACCATCAGATGCACGCTGCCGGAGATCTGCTCGCGAATGGCGCGCGAAGGAAGATCGATACCCGACATCAAGCAAAGCGTTTCGAGACGCGCCGCCGCCTCACGGGGACTGTTGGCGTGCGTCGTCGTCATCGAACCTTCATGGCCCGTGTTCATGGCCTGAAGCATGTCGAGGGCTTCGCCGCCGCGGCACTCGCCAACGACGATGCGGTCGGGACGCATGCGCAGCGCATTCTTGACGAGGTCGCGAATCGAGAACTCGCCCTTGCCCTCCATGTTGGCGGGGCGCGTTTCCAGCGAAACAACGTGGGGCTGTTCGAGGCGAAGCTCCGCCGCATCTTCGATGGTCACGATGCGCTCGGAGGATGGAATCGCCGCCGAAAGCACGTTCAAGAGCGTCGTTTTACCGCTGCCCGTACCGCCGGAGATGACGACGTTCTTTCGTACCCGAACGGAGCGCTCGAGAAAGTTCGCCATGCGCTCCGTCATGCTTCCGAAGCGCACCAGGTCTTTGATGGTGAGCGGGTTCTTCTGAAACTTACGAATCGTGATGCAGGCACCATTGATGGCGAGCGGACGAATGACCGCGTTTACGCGTGAGCCGTCCTTCAAGCGCGCATCCACGAGGGGCGTGGATTCGTCGATGCGGCGACCGAGGGGCGTGACGATGCGTTCGATCACCGCGCGGGCCGACTCGTCGTCCGTGAATCGAAGGTCCGTTTGACGGATCTTGCCGCCCTTCTCGGCGTAGATCTTCTTCGGATGCACCACCATGATCTCGCTAACGTCCTCGTCGGCGAGCAAACGCTCGAGCGGACCGAGACCGAGGGCTTCGTCGGCCATCTCGCGCATGAAGGCTTCGCGGTCGGCCTCGGGTGGAATGTCGTGATGCAGCTGCGAAATGATGCGCTGCAGGGCCGCAAGGACACGCGGGCGCATCGACTCGTCGTCCATCTGGCTGCGATCGAGCGTGGCGAGATCGAGGTGGTCCAGCAGCATGCGATGCACGCGGCGACGAAGCTCGCTGCGAATCACCGTAGTGGAGCCAGCGAGGCGAAGAATATCCTCTTCCTCGTCCGCGTGCGAACCGCTCTGGGGCTGCCGCGAAGCCAACTGCGGCGCCGTCATCTGCGGGGCGGTCATTTGCGGACCCGGCCGCTGCCGGTCCGTGGGAGGCAGCGGCGCGCGCCGCGGCGCCGGACGAGGCGCGTCGAGCCGGCGTAGGTGAACGAGGTAGGGGCCGATGCGAATCGGAATGTTTGGGGGCGTATCGACCTTGGAGGCCTTCACCCGCTGATTGCCCAGCAGGGTGCCGTTGGCGCTTTGGTCGGTGATCTTAAAGCCACGCTGCGATGGCTCGATGACGATGTGCCGCCGACTCACTTCGGGCGACGGTAAAACGACGTGGCAGCTGGGATCGCGGCCCACGACCACGGGACCGGACGCCCGGATCGGCAGCTCTTCAACCTTCCCGTCCGGAAGCTGGATCGACAGGAGCACGCCGCTCATGGGGTTAGCTCGCCTCCCTCAAGTCGAAACGCACCGAAGCGCACCGATTTAGCGAGCGGCGTTTCGGAAGCGATAGCGAGGCGCAGTGCGTCGAGCAGGGCACGCCTATTCCTGCGCTCCCCCGACGGTGGGATGATCCACAAGCTCGATTTCGTCGACGCCGCCGCGGAAGTCGTTGTAGAGACGCACCACTTCCTCGATGCGGTTTCGTCGCCGAAGGGGCACAGCGTCGGTCACCGAAGGCACGACGAACATCAAGCCCTCGGACTCCTCAAACTCCCGGGAGTGCGAACCGAAGAGGGCACCGATCACGGGAATCTGGCTGAGGCCAGGCAAGCCCGTTCGCGCGCGGCGATCGGAGCGAACCACGAAGCCCGCCAGGGTGATGGACTGGCCGAGCTCCAGGTTTACCAGCGTGTTGATATTCGTCACCGTGCGGCCGGGTGCACCATCGCCGATGGACGGGGTGATGTCGGCGACCTCGGCGGTGATCTGAAGCTCGACACGTCCCGTGTCCGCGTCGTAGCGAGGACGGCACGTGACGCTCGTTCCGAATTCGATCGTGATCAGCTGGGCGCCAAGGGCACTTGTCTGAACGAAGTTCACCTCACCGCCTGCGCTGAACTGCGCCGACGTTCCGTTGGCAGTGATCAGCACGCCTTGGCGGTAGATTCGCGCCCACCCGTTCGATTGAGCAATGTCGATGCGGGGCAGAAAGGTGATGCCCGCGACATTGTAGGTGAGGGTGTTGGGCTCGTTCCGGGTCCCTGCGAAGTTCAAGTTGAACGTGCTCGGCTGGTTGGTTGCTCCGAGCACGGACGGGAAGGCCACGCCTATCGCGTGCGAGTAGGAGTCGCTCACCTGCACGAAGTAAAGGTCGAGGCGCACGTTCTCGCGAACGTTGACGGCCGCAGGATCGTCCGGATCCTCCGCATTCGGATCGCTCACGATGATGCGACGCTGAATCGAAGTGCCGTCGCGCAGAATCAGCAGCACCGACGCGTTACCGGCGCGGAGGCCAACGATGACGAAACGCGACTGATCCCGCGTCAGGCGAACGTCCGCAAATTCTTCGCCCGTAGCCGAATAGGAGCGGACGCCTTCAGCGGAAAGGCTTGTTTGCTCACCGACTTCAATCTCGATCGTCTCGCCTTCGCGTTGAGCAAACGCATCGGCGGAATAGCCGAATGCCAAGAGGGCGAGCGCGAGGAAGCGGAGTGCAACGGAGTAAGGGGTCTTCAAAGTCATCGTCTTCTTCTACCGCCGCCGCCGATCTGTTCGATCGCTTCGGGCTCCATCGTCGCACGACGGCGACGCTGAATGCGCTGCCGCTCGAGGGGCTGGATGAGGTTGTCGTTGGTTACGTCCGGCAGGTCTTCTACGATCCCGATGTCGCCGGTGTTGCGAAGCGCGAGGCCGATTCGGCCGTTCTCCAGCGCGTGTGTGACGAGCGCCGCCTGTTCGACGGTGAGGGCCACGCTGATGTCTGCTTGCGACGCGCGCGTGTTTTCATCTGCCTGTCCGCCCGTGTCCAAGCCGACGGCAAGCACCAGTACATTCTGAAGGAGGTTGATCGTGACCTGCTCCGTCTCATCGCGATCCACCTGCGTGGAGCGCAAACCGGTGTAGAGCAGGTCGACACGATCACCGGGATTGATGAGCGCCACGATCGACTCGTCGCGGTCGACGGCCACGGTCATGGCGCGCATGCCTTCGCGAAGGCGGGTGGAAAGCTCGCGACGGCGTTCGATCGCCGTGTCCAAGTCGGTCCAGAGAAGCGACTGGTTGGCGCTCAATCCGTGCGCCGTTCGAATGCCGAGCACTTCGGACTGGTCACGGGCCCTCACGTGGCGATCTTCAATGTACGCCGTTGGCAGCTCGCGCACCGCCAAGCCTTCGGATGTGATGGGCTCACCCGCCGCGTAGTCGGCGGTCACCATGAGCACTCGAACCGGCTCACCGCCGGATGCTTCCTTCTCGTAGCGCCGCATGTAGAGAAAGAGCAGCACGATCCCGACAAGCGACACGAATACGCCTGCGGCCAACGCCTTGCGGTTCATGGACCGAAGCCTACACGGTAGAGCGCCTCGACTTCAAACGTGTCCTTCATCGTTCAACCCAGAGTTTCGTCGGAATGGGATGCACGCGTTCCGCGGCGACTATCGCGCCCCCGCGCGAGCGATGGCCCCAAGCCGCTCGCCAACACCTCTCCCCGACGCCTCTCGGCCCGAACGAGGAAAAGCGCATGGGTCGAAGTTCGGGCAGCGCTTCTTGGACGGTTCGCGTTGGCACGGCGGTTCGATTCACGTTCGTATTTCCGCATCGCGGCAGGAATCGGACCGCCCAGGACGCGTGAACGCGCACGCAGGACGACGTGGACGCGACTAAGGAGTCTGGTCGTCGGCGTCGGTCGTGAGAACCGTGCTCATGGTCTGGCCGTTGCTCTCGCTCACCATCACCGTGATGATCTCCTCGTCCTTTGCAAAGGCGAGAACGGCCGTCCCATCCACGCGCACGCGTTCGCCTTCGTGCACGGTCACCAGTTCGTAGCCATCACTTCGCATGTTTCGCTCGTACTCCTCGACGACGGCGGTTTGGGCACCGCCACCGGCGAAGATCGTGACGCCATAGGGTCGACCGGTTTCGGAGGAGCTAAGGATTCGCCGACTCCCGTCCGGACGTTGTACCGGATCCTCGCCGGGCACATCGCCCTCGGTGGGAAAAAGTTCGAGCAGGTTAAGGTCGTCGTCGGAAAAGATCGACACGTAGAACGTCTGCGTTTCCGAAACCTTCGTTGCGTAGACGTAGCGCATATGGCCCACGTCCGAGATGTTCATCGTCGTGACAAACCGCTGCATGCGGGCAGCAATGTCGTTCGCGTCGTGGGTGCCTTCGCCCATGTCGAGGCAGGCGACAAAGCCGCGGGATTCCGTTTGCTCGACGATGGTGGCGTCGACTTCGCTCGTGTCCTCATCGCGAAGCTCCGGAAAATCGTCGGACAGCGCGAGAAGCTGCTCTTCGAACTGACCGTCTCGCGACTCGCACCGGCCTTCGAAGTGCCGGAGCACGTCCGCCATCGGTGCGTCGATATTTCCAGTGCGCATCTGAATCGTGGCGCCATTCAACGTGAGCTGGCGGAGCCGCGACTCGTCCGAACCGGGCATCTGCATCATTTCGGCCCCCAGTCCGAAGAGGATCTCCTCTACCTCAGCCTGCGCTTGGCGCACGGCAAAGGCGAGGGCAAGGACGTACACGACCGCGCCAAAGACGATCAAACGACCGAGTTTGGGAAGGAGCGTTAGCGTTCTGGATACGAGTGGCATGGGTTACGGGCAGAAGTTTAGGAAGCTGAGGACCGTGCCGACGGCGGGCCAGCTGCAGACGGCACGCTTGAGAATGTCCGCGAGGCTTTCGCGTTGCGAATTGCAGACGACGTCCATGCGCGCGTCGATATTGCCGCCGTTGGATAAGCCCTCACGCGGCCGGTAGCCGGGCGTGTACGCGACGTTTCCGGCGCCGCTCACCATCGGGCCAAAGAGCCCACGAAGCAGGCTCCCCAAAAAAGGGATCTCGCCGAGAAGTCCGCTGAAGAGGTCGCCCGTCTCACCAACCTCGGCGGTCGCGCCCGCGCCGCCTGAATCGCAATCGACGCATGTGGTGGTGTTGCGCGTGTCGCCGAAGGCGCACCCTTCCATCGAGGTCTGCCAGGCGCCCATGCGCGCGTTCGACATGGACGTGCCCCGCGCGACGTGACCGTTGTAGAGGAGGTGGTAGCTCCAAAGGAGCGTGAAGAAGACGGGAAGCATGATCAGGGCTTCGGCGTAGGCCGCACCTTCTCGCCTCCGTCTGCGTCGTCGCATCAAATGCATGGCGTCCCCCCAAGCGATTCGGCTGGTCGATCAGTGCGCAAAGACTGCCTCCGCTGCTCCTCGAACCGCATCCACGACGCCGGCGACGGCGCCCGAGCCGACGTCACCATCGGGAAGGGAGATTCGACGCATGCGTGCTGTCCACGCCATGTCCCACATCCACTCGAGGGCCGGCTCTCGGTGGAAGCCCGTGCGACCGCCCGACAAGCGGGACTCGTAGCCACTGCAGTGCCCACCTTCGTCGCGCCCGTCTTCACCAAAGATGCCCCGGTCGTTGTTGCAGTCTTCACGCTGGTTCCAAAAGAACTCCGCCTGACTGAAGCTCGCCCGTCCAATCGTGCGGGACACGCCAAGCACCCCGATTTGCGTGTTGGGGTCGGCGGAACGGGTGTTGTTGGGCCCGGTCGTCGAGTTCCATGTCGCAACACGGGTGCCACCATCGGCAACGGACCCCGGCTCTTCGCCCAACGCAATGCCGCGCAGCTGGAACATCTCGCCGCCCTGGTACAGAAGGGCGGTGCCCCGGTTTGGGCATCCGAAGTCGACGAGTGCATTTCGTCCCTCAAAGCGACACACGCGCTGCGGCGGCTTCCAACGGCTCAGGTCGGCGGGCTCACCCACATCGATTTCGCGACCCGGATCTTCGTTGCGCGTGCAGCCGTAGAGCTCGGTGATCCGACGGCTCTCGTAAACCTCCGTGCGACCGCTGCCGATCAAACGGCGTGCGTCCGCAGCGCTTCGCGGAAAGCCTGCACATCCGGTCGACTGATGAGTCGTACTGGGGTGTGTGGTGCGCCAGTTGTTGTGAAGCGGGGTGTAGCCGCACGACGAGTCGAACGGCGTACGGGGGCCGACGATCGTGCCGAAACCGTTTCGCTCGCAGTCGGGCGGCGGACTGCCCGTCTTCTCCAATCCGGAAAAGCCTCGCTCACCATTCGTCATTTCCGCGGGGTCGACGACCGAACCTTCACAGTTGCCGGCATCATTTTGAAAGTACACCACGTACGCGGTGTATGTTCCCCAACTAAAGTTCGCCCGCCCGGGGCCCGACCGGCACTCCACTGCCGCGTCTTGCGTCCGTTCGAGGCAGCGCGCGCGGGCGTCGTCTTGTCCCACCGGGGCACCTCGGACCGGACGGTTATCCCTGATCTCTGCCGTATAGATAATCGTGCCGCCTCCGTCGCGACGGCGACCGCGCTCCGTGTCGAAGCAGCTCTGCCATACGGTCTCGCGGCCGTTGCAAAACTCCTCTTCGGACTCCGGACTCTCCGCGAAGTCCGGCGGGTCGCAATAGACGGGACCGGACACGCTGTTTTCGCCCACGGCCACGTTGCACGCTTGCTGCACGGCTTCCGCACACCGGGTGGTCGTGGAGCCGGACCCTTCGCATCGGTTGCAGGATCCGAAACTCGACCCCTGGCACTGCATGGCGCACGCATTTGAAGCGGGCGTGGAGGGCCTTGGTATTTTGATCGAATCGATGTCCTCGTCATCAAACTCGAAGTCGGGTGTGGCGCCACCCCCGCAGAAGAAACCGGCGAAGTTGTGAAACATTCGCAGCGCGTTCTTTTTGACAAAGCGCGCAATCTTGCCGCCCACGATCGGTACGACGTGGAAGGGAGCGGCGACCAGTCCGGCACCGAGCGGCGCACCGCGGACGCAGGTCTCGAAGAACTCATGGTCTTCGGTGGGAAGGGTGGCGTAGATGGGCACCACACCGCCGACGGTCGATGGCGAACCGCTGACGGAGTTATCCCCCACCATCGCATTGATCGCCCGCGCCTGACCGACAGCTGGCCAAGCAAGTCTGACGACCCCTTGGCCTTCGTGCAGTACGTTGATGACGTTGCGAGCGATGGGCTCGTAGGTGCGAATCGCCGTCTTGATGGCGTTTCGAATCACGTTGAGGATCGCGATCGCAGGCGTTGCACACCCAAAGCACGCCGCGTTCGCCGCGAAGGCGATGGCGAGGGCGATCGTGATGATGACCTCAAGAAGCTTCAGGGCGATCAGGATGGACATGATCACGGCCATCACGAGGTTGAGCAGAACGATCAGGTTCATGCCGCGGGCGCCTACGACGGCCGCCGTGTAGGTACCCGCGTCGGACGTGTCCTGCATGCGTTCGCGGAAGGCGATCGCGTCGCCAAGGCCGACGATGTAGTAGAGCATGCCGACCAGGAAGGCCGCCATGAGCACGCCCATCACCATGATGGCGCCGCTCTCGTCGCGAAAAAGCGACGGCTTCTTGGGCGCGTCGGCAAAGCGCGCGTCGACGGGGCCCGACTGCTCGGACCGAAGGAGGCTTAGCTGGTTCAGTACGCGTCTCATCGCGGGTCGTAATCGTAGGAAGCGCCGTGGTAGGTCATCGTGGTTTCGGCGCGCAGCGCGTAGTACGCACCGCGGCCGGCGAGGAGCGACGCGCCGCGGGCGATGGCCGCGTTGAGCTCGTTACGGCCGGAGCCGTCGCCCTGCGTACGAACGCGGTTGTAGCCGTCGCAGATGAGCGCGCTCGCCCCGGGCACGACACACGGATAGGCAAAGGTCACGCGTGCCGTAAGCTCCTGCGTTGATCCCATCTCATGGCCGCCTGGCGACACGGTGCCTTCCGTTTGCGCCACGCCGCCCGGCGCGTTGGGGAAGGTCACGGCCATCGCCGCCGCGGTATAGAGAAGCCCGGCGCCGAACCGGCCGCCGATATTGTCCATGCCGCGTCCCGTGAATCCAATGCCGTCAAGGAGCGATTCCGCGGACGAACTGCCGCCCCCAAAGCGAATGCCCGTCGTTGACTGCAGGTATTGGGGGCTGGGCGCGAGGGCGAGAATCGGAACGGCGGCCGAGAGGCGAACCATGTTCAGCCTGGAGTCGCCGCGCGCGAAGATATTCTCCGGGATATCGACGCCGAAGAAGGCCGCGAAACTGCCTAGGCTGCCGCCGGTGATGCCGCCGCTCGGGGTCTCATTGAAGCTCACCTGGTCCACGGGAGCACCGCCGTAGCGAGCGGGATCGTCGGGGAGCACCACGATCGCTGAACGCGCCGCGCGGTAGGAAGCGTGGCGAACGACAAGCTTGCCGGTAAACAACATGCCGATCTGCGTCATGCCGAGAAAGAGCATGAACACCGGCATGAACACGACGAGGAACTCCACGTAGACCGCGGCGCGTTCATCATCGGCTAGGCTGCGTCGTTTCACAGGTTTCCTTGTTTCAGCTAGGTCGGTTTACGTGTGGCTTGGGTGCCGCTGTTAACGGAGAAGCTCGGGGTGTTCGGAAATGAAGCTCAAGATAGCGGCGGCAACGAAAGCTCCCCCCATGCGCACCGTGGCGAGCATCGTGGGGGTGATCGAACGGCGCCAATGCTTGGGAAGAAGCGGGTTGGCCGCGAGGAAGAACGAGTTGCCAAGCGTTCGAAGCAGCTGACCTTCCCAGGCAAGGCGTCCAAGGGCGTAGATGCCCGCAACGAGTAGACTGACGAACTCGATCTTCAGGCCGAGGAGGACGCCGGTGACGGCACCGATTGCCGCCGTCATCTTGACGTCACCTCCTCCAATGGCTCCCTGTCGGAAGAGCAGCCAGGGTACGAGTCCACAGAGAACGATTCCGCCGATGGACATCGCCGCTCCTGCAAGGCCATGGACGAGGCCGTAGGCGATGGGAGCGATGATGAGGGGCGGAAGCGTCAACCAGTTTGGTATCCGCCCCTGGCGAAAGTCGAAGAGTGCGGCCACCGCCGCGATCAAGATCGCAGCAGCAAAGGCAGTGTACTCGGTCGTTGGGTCGTAGGTGCGAAGCACTCAGGCGAGCGGCTCAGCCGCCGCGTCCTTCAAGTCCGTTGATCTGTCCCTCGGCGTCCGCCGTCGCAGCCTGGATCTCTTCACCGAACGACTGCCAAGCCGCGATCGCCGCAACGGCGATGAGGAAGAGAATGATGATGTACTCGACGGTGGTCAGACCTTGCTCGTCCTTCTTGAGCTCGGCCATGGTGCGGGGCTTGCGGTTCGGGTTGGTCATTTCTTTCGTTCCTTCTGGGTAGGTAGCCATTCGGCTCGGCAGGTGAGTTTGTGGGTTACGTCCGCGGGGCGAACTTGGTTCGGTCAATTCGCTCAGGGGATGGGAAAGGTCGTGAGGGCGGCGCCCCACTCGTACATTCGCACGAGGGGCAGGCCGAGCAGGAAGACGGAGCCCGCGCCGACCAAGGTCACCATAAAGAGCAGGATGATGTACTCGGTAAAAGCGACACCGGAATCTTCCTCCACCAGCTCAAGCAAGCCGGGGCCGGTTGAGGTGCGAAGGTGGGGTTCGTTGTTGCCTTCCATAGCGACGGTAAGTGTACAGCAAGGCGAGTGCCAAAAATAGCTAGCTTCGTGATCGTTGCGTTTTTTGCCTTTCCGGTGCCACAAACCGGATTGACTGCGACCAGATCGGGCACATTCGCGCGCTGCTGGGGTCAATGAACCCCCCCTGGCTAGTCCCATAGCCACCGAGGTTCCGAGGCGCATTTGGCGCTCGACCGGGGACGTTGAGGCAGGCCGGGATTCCGCCGCTTCGTCGCTCCACTGGGCTGCGTCGGTCATTCGGCACCAGGCTATCAGATCGAGTTGAAACTGGGGGCAGCGCGCGGCGCTTGTAAGACGGCAGGGAGACGGCTAGCGAAGGCCTGGGATTTGCGTTGGCAGGGCCGTGTCAATCGTCTGAAGGGGACCGAGCAGACCGCCTTCAGCCGCGCCCCAGCAGCGAATCTGCACGCCGTTCTGCACGCAACCATGCTGGCCACCAATTTGAGGTATACCGCTCGCAAGGGCGCGGACCGGCCCAATTGGGTTGATCGTGTTTGAGCCCAGTCGTTCGTTGTCCGCTCGGCCCCAACAAAACACGGTCGATCCATCGCTGGCGCATGCATGTTCTCGGCCGAGGGAGACCGCGGCGATGTTCTCCAACGGCACGGCCACCACCGCGCCGAGCGTCCCTACGGGTGCCCGTTGGGCAAGCTGACCAAAGGTGTCGTCTCCCCAACACCAGGCTGATTGGCCCACCTGCAGGCACGTGAACGCTTCGCCCGCGTCGAGCGCCACGGCCACCGCGGGGTCCACCAACGCAGCGGCTAGATCGTCGGGCAGCGTGACAGCCCGAGGGTCGGGCTCGACGAGCGCGCTGCCCTCGCCAAGCTGGCCGCCGCTGCCATCGCCCCAGCAGCGGACTTCGCTGCCGACGACGGCGCAGCCGTGCCGGGCGCCCAATGCAAAGGCTCGGAGTTCGCCGTCAGGCAGAGCCACGGGCTCTGGAAACGCGCTGTCGCCAAGCCTTTGGCGGCCAAGTTCACCCTGCTCGCCCGCACCCCAGCAGAGCAATTCGTTCCCCGCACGGCCACACAGAAAGGCGCCGCCGTAGCGCGCGATTTGCAGGTCATCGACGGGAACGGTCAGTTGGGTGAGTCCCGCCGGATTCTGCACAGCTTGGGCCAACTGACCCCGGGACGCGTCGCCCCAGCACTGGTAGGCGCCCGAGCCATCGACGAGGCAGTGGGTGCTGCCGCCCAAGACAAGGTCCGCCGCCTGCAGGGCTCCCGGCAGGTCGAGGGGTGCGGGCTGCGCTTGGCCTTGGCCCCAGCAGCGGAGCTGGCCAACCTGGTTGCGCATCGGAACTGCACTCGAACCCGCATCCGTGCCCGCATCCGTGCCCGCGTCCTCCGCACCGGCGTCCACGCCCGCACCGGCGTCCTCGCCCCCGTCCTCTGCACCGGCGTCCACGCCCGCATCGACGTCGCTGGCGTCCAATCGTGCATCGATACCAGCGTCCGCGCCCATGTCCACGGTGTCTTCGGCGTCACGGCCCGCGTCCGCGGGTTCGGCGGCCGCACGCACGATCGCGCAGTTGAGCTCTTCGCCGACGTAGAGCGTGGGCGTCGATGTGCTCACCCCATCGCTGCACCCGAGCCAGGCGGCACTCAGGAGATAAACGGTCGCCCTCATCGCACGCCCCATGGGCACGACCGTAGGCCAAAGCGTGGATTCGTGCACGGCTGCGACCGAATGCCACTGGCGCATTCACGGAGACTCGCCTACTCCTTTCAGCATGCGCTCCCTTGCTATCGCATGCTGCATTCTAACGCTCGCTTGCGGCGACGATGACAACGCCGGGTCGGACGAAGGCGCAAACCCGGACCAAACCGCCGACCTTCGGCCGGTGACGCTCGCTTTCGCGGCGGTCGTCGGTGACGACGTTTTCGCCTGCGGTCAGACCTACGCAAACCTGGGGACGGGCGGCAGCAGCTGGACCGCACGAGACCTTCGTTTCTACGTGCACGATGTCGAGCTCTTGGCCGGAGACCGGGCGATCCCGTTCACGCTTGAAGACGATGGTCGCTGGCAGAACGGCCAGGTGGCACTGCTCGACTTCGAGGACGGCTGTGGCGAAATGGGCAACCCCGACTTAAACGACGCCCTTCGCGGCTTCGTTCCCGCCGGATCGCCCACCGAGTACTCGGGCGTTCGCTTTCGCATCGGCGTGCCCGAAGCGCTGAACCACGCCAACGCATCCACGGCCGGCGCCCCGCTCAACCTGACGGCGATGTTCTGGAACTGGAACGGCGGCTACAAGTTCATGCGCATCGAGGGCCCGAGCGATGTCTTCGACGCGTGGCGCCTGCACCTCGGCAGCACGATGTGCGAAGGCGATATGATGGGCAACGCCAGCTGCGCGACGTCGAACCGCCCGGCGATTGAACTGTCGGGGTCGGTGCCGAGCCAAGCGATCACCCTCGACCTGGCGGCCCTTTGGCAGGACGCCAGCTTCACGAACACGATGGATACGCCGCCCGGATGCATGTCGGCGCCTACCGATGGCGATTGCGCCCCGATCTTTTCGAACCTTGGCCTCGCTTTCAGCGGCGGCCCATCCCAAAATCAACGCGTCTTCACGCTTCGCTAGCGCGTGATCCCTCGTATCCCGAGGGGCAGCGTTTTCACCATGCGCCTTCGCCTTGCTCCCTTCGCCATCTTCATTGCCGCCTGCGTGCCGGGCGGCGGCGAAACGCAAAGCGCGCTGCGGGTTCCACCGAACTTTCCGGCCCCGCGTATCCCGGAAGACAACCCCTTGACCGTCGCCAAGGTCGAACTTGGTCGGCATTTATTCTACGACGTTCGCCTCTCGGACAACGAAACGCAGAGCTGCGCCAGTTGCCATCGGCAGGAGTTCGCGTTTACCGATGGCCTTCCCCGGGGGGTCGGGTCGACGGGCGAAGCTCATCCGCGCGGGTCGATGTCGCTGGCGAACGTCGCGTACTCGGCAACGCTGGGCTGGGCGAACCCCGTACTCACGCGGCTCGAAGACCAGGCGCTCGTTCCGATGTTTGGCGAAGAGCCGGTCGAACTTGGCCTGCGCGACCAAGAGACGCTGCTCGCTCGGCTTCGAGCCGAGCCGCGCTACGACATGCTGTTTTCGGACGCGTACCCCGATGAAGAAGCCCCCACGCTCGGACAGGTGGTCGACGCGCTCGGGTCCTTTCAGCGCACGCTGATCAGCGGCAATTCCGCCTACGACCGCTACATCGCCGGTGAGCGCTCCGCGATGAGCGCGGAGGCGCTGCGGGGCCTCGAACTCTTCGAAGGCGAAGATCTCGAGTGCTTCCACTGCCACGGCGGCTTCAACTTTTCGTCCTCCGTAGACCATGCGGGCAACGTGTTCGACCAGGCTACGTTTCAGAACAACGGCCTCTACAACGTCGACGGCCGGGGCGCCTACCCACCGGACAACCCAGGTGTCGCCGAGTTCACGAACGAGTTTGTGGACCAAGGCGCCTTCAAGCCGCCGACCCTTCGCAACATCGCCGTCACCGCGCCTTATATGCATGATGGATCGCTGGCGACGCTGAACGACGTGATCGATATGTACGCGGCCGGCGGCCAGCTGACGCGCGAAGGACCGAACACGGGCGACGGTCGGACCAACCCCAACAAGAGCATCTTCGTCACGGGCTTTACGCTCACGGAGGAGGACCGCGCCGCGCTGCTCGCGTTCCTCAACAGCCTTACGGACGAACGCTTTCTAAGCGATCCGCGCTTTTCGAACCCCTGGTAAGCCGGCCGCTCAGGCGAATCGCTGCTATAACGCCTCGTCATGAATGAGCTTATCGCGTGGATCCTGATCGCGGCCCTTGCGCTCGGCTGCGGGGACGACGCTGACCCGGCCACGGACATCGGGACCGACGCGCCCGAAGGCGGCGTCGATGCGTCCGTCGCCTGCGTCGAAGCGCTCTTCGACCCCGCCGGCGACGACCTCTTTCCCAACCCCGCGATGATGCAGCCGGCGGACACGCCGACGGGCGTTCAGCTGCAGGTGAACGAAAGCGCGTTCCCGTCGCTCGCACGCTACGAACAGCTGAGCGAAATGGTCACGACGGGCCTGAGTTCGCTCGATGGCTTCGGTACGTCCGCCGGTGCGGCGTTCGCCTTCACGGCGCCCGTGAGCCCCGAAGCGGGCCCCGACGTGGATCCCGTCGTCGGCGGCGTTGGATTTTTGGTGCTGGACGACGCGGGCCCACGCATCGAACCCGCCATGGTGGACCTTGATGACGAGGGGCGCTCCGTCGTCGCGCGGCCCGTACGCCCGCTGCCGGCGGCGACATGGGTTGCAGCCTTCATGACGACGGCGGCGGCCCCGTGCGACACGCGGGCGAGCTGGTTGGACGAGCTCATCGGCAGTGCCGAGGGGCGCACGGCAGAGGCGCTGGCGGCCCTAGCGAACGCCGGCATCCCGAGCGACGACCTGCTGGCGCTCAGCGTGTACCCGACCCAATCGCTCTTCACGCTCGATGAGGCGATCGCCGACGACATTGCCGCCACGCCGCTCGAGGACTTCGCACCGGTCCCAGGCGTTTGCACGGCCAACGTAGGCGGAAGCCAGCTTTGCGTGGTGCGAATCGCCGCCAAGGACTACCGCGACGCCGATGGCGTCTTACGGGATGCGGAGGTCGGCGGCGAATACGAACTTCCGCTCTTCGTGTGGCTGCCGGCGGCAGGCGATGCGCCCTGGCCGCTGATGTTCTACGGGCACGGCCTTTCGCTCGGCGCGCCCGACTCGGCTCCCGCCTTTGTGGGCAACGCGTCCGAACGCGGCGTGGCCGTGGCCGCGACGAGCGCCCTCGAGCATCCGGGTCATCCAACCTTCGAAGAAGGCACGGGCCAAGCGGAGATTCTCACCAACTTCTTTGCGATCGACGTCGGCGCACGGAGCGTGGATGCGCTTCGACTGCGCGACCACTTTCGCCAGACGGTCTTCGACCGGCTTCAGGCCCTTCGCGTTTTGCGCCAGGCGCCCGACGTTTTGGGAGACGACGTCCTGCGCCTCGACACATCGCGCTTTGCGTACTTGGGCACGTCCCTTGGCTCCCTGATGGGCACGGCACTCACCTCGCTGACGGAGTTTCCGGCGGTGGCTCTGTCGCTTCTTGGTGGGCGCGTGTCGCAGCTGCTCACGGACGAAGAAGGATCGTTCAGCCTGATCGTGCTCAGCCTGGTGCCGCGCACGCTCTCAGACGGTGAGCAGCGCCGCGTGTTCATGCACCTACAGACGATCGTGGAGGCTGGCGACCCCATCAACTGGGCGCCGCGCATTCTCGACGGCCGTGAAAACCCTCCGGCCTTCCTCGGCATCATGGCGGTCGAGGACGCCGTCGTCACCAACGGCGCAACGTTCGACCTGATGCGCGCCATGGAGCTCCCCGTGATGCCGCCCGTACTCCGCGAATCACCCGGTACGCGCACGACAGCCATGCCGCCGCTCGTAGGCAACCGCGCAGGCGTCACGGCGGCGCTTCAGCACTTCGATGTGATCGCCCCAGGCAGGCCCGCAGACCATGACAACACGTCGACGAGCCGGCTCGCAGCGACGTCGTTCTACCGACTTTTTGAGACCGCGTGGGAAGGCTCGCCGGAAATCCTGGACCCCTACGCCGAGCTGGGAATCGCCCATGAGTGAGGTGACGCGTGGCGATTAGCGAACGGCTTCGTCAGCGCCTCGCTGCGCTTCGCGAGACCTACATCGAAACCTTCGGCGAGGAGGCCGCGGGCCTTCGCGCGGAGATCGCTGAGTTCCAGTCGAGCGGCGGGCGCTCAGCGCTCAAGAGCCGCGCGCACCGACTTGCCGGCACGGCGGGCTCATACTCGTTGGAGGCGGTATTCAACGCCGCGTCTGCGCTCGAACGCGTATGCGACGGCGGGGGCGATGAGGTCGTGCTCAGCGCAGCGGAAGCGCTTCGCGATGCGCTGGAAGCGCACCAGTAGGCATCACGGCCGCAGGCCTAACTCCGAAGCGACGTGAGCGTGGCCACGACGCACCGCTTTCCGCAAACGCCAAGTGCGGCGGTTAGCCGCTGGCGGCGACGTAGCGCAGCCGAAGGTCGTGGAGGACCTGGCTGAGGAGGCGTTCTTCCTCGCCCGTCAGGTTGCCCGCCGTTTTCTCTTCGAGGAGCGCCAACATGTCGATGCTGTGCTTTGCCATGGGCAGGCTCTGCGGCGGCGGCTCGGCGCCTCCGAAGAACTCGGCGGGAGCATCACCCAGCTGCACGAGTGCCGTGGTGCTCATCGAGAGCACCAGCGTGGTGAACGTAACAAGGGGGGTGTCTTCACCGGATGCGGCCTCCGCCGCATCCGCCGCATCGGCAGCTCGCTTAGCCTCGGTCTTGTCGACCTCACTCATTCGGGCGCCTGCTCGGCGGCTTC
>JBCCRV010000019.1:0-23302 GCA_039201085.1 Myxococcota bacterium
CCTCGGTCGTCGCCTCGGCGATCGCGGCGAACTGATTCTTGGCGACGTGGTGCGCATCGAGTGGAAGACCCGTTCGCTCATCCCGGAGCCGCGCTGCGCCGAACTGCTTCCGCAGCGCGCCCTTCGCGTGCTCGCCGAGCACTCGAAGGGTCTTGCCGCACGCGACCTCGCCGAACACCTCTCGGTTCCGCTGCGCACGGCCCAGCGCGCACTGCGTGAACTTGTCGAGGACGGTTCGCTGCTCAGCGAAACACGCGGGCGCGGCGTGCTCTACCGCGTGGAGGACACCACGTTCTCCGAGCCGACGATGAGCCGAGTCTTTCGCTAACTGACCGACCACGTTCGAGGACGGAGAACCAACACCCTTCATCCAGGCCAGGGCACATCTTGCCAGCCCGCTTCGCTGCGAAGCCGTTCGATGAGGGCGTCGTTCGCCGTCTCCGCGTCGTACGCGTAGCTCGGCGTGAACACCGTATCGGGCCGCACTTCTTCAAACTCGATCTCATCGCCGCTGAGCGGACGCTCCAGGTTTCCAACCAGCCGCGCCGCCGCGCCGTCGTTGATGTTGATCAGTTTATGACCCACGTTCGTCTGGGGCATAAAGATGTTGTTCTCGACCAGCATCTGCGAGGGCGCGATGCGCGTCGACATGGCCGTGCCGCTGATCCACATGATCAGGTTGTTGTAGGAGTGCGCATGCCCGAAACGAATGAAGGGCAGTCGCTGCACGACCCGTTCGTACCAGTTGTGGTGTCCGGTCCATCGCATGTCGTCACCGTCGCCATCATCGCTGCCGGCGCCGACGAGCATGGCTTTGTCGTGATCAAAGATATGCGTGTAGGAAACCGTCACACCCGTGACGCCCTCCGTCGCGTCGAAGGCGCCGTCGCCGCCGTTCGACAGATCGCAGTGGTGGACCCACATGTTCGCACCGCCGTTGAAGAAGCGAATCAGGTCGTCCGCCGAGTCGCGCATGCGAATGTTGTTGATGATCACGTTGCCTTCGCCGTTCTGAACGACGAGCGCCCGCTGGGTGATCGTGATGTCCGCGCCGCGACCATCGATGGTCTTGTCGCTTCGAATGCGAATGTCGCCTTCCAGCGCGATCACGCCGCTCACGGAAAAGCGAATCCATGCGGCACCTTCCGCCTCGAGGGCGGCGCGAAGCGAACCCGCACCGCTGTCCGCAAGGGTGGTCACGGTGACGAGCTCGCCGCCGAAGCCGCCGGTGGTTCCCTGACCAAAGCCCACCAGCTCGTCGAGCAGCCGCTCGTAGCGACGGTCCGTGACGACGCCGCGGTCCGTGACGACGCCGCCTTCCATCACGCCGGTTTCGGGCAAGCCGGCGTCGGGCAGGCCCATGTCCGGCGCAACGCCTCCGCCGCAGCGGCAGTAGTCCGATTGATGGCCCGTATCCCCACAGCCGAGCGCTGGCTCGTCTTCGTTCGGTAAGCACATGCCAAGCCGATCCTCGAAGGACTGCTCGCAGCGCAGACCGAGTGCGGCACAGGCGGCCTCGCAGCCCGTACCGTCCTCGAACACCAGGTCGCACTGGCCCGGCCCTTCGCTGCAGACGGACCAACCGCGGGCCTCCGCCAGGTCGCGGCACGTGGGCGCGCTCGTATCGATGAACGAACCGTCGGTAGGGATGATCATGTCCGGCAGGGCCCCATCGACCTCTGCCATCAAGTCGCCGGCCCTCAAGTCACCGGCCCTCATGTCGGCGCCGCTCATGTCGGCGCCACCGTCCGCGACAGTCCCGCCGTCGTCGTCGCCGCACGCAACCACCAACGCCAGCGAAAGCAGAATCCTCGAATTCATCGGTCCTCTCCTACATAGCAGCTTAGGGGGCTGCTCGACTCGGCGAGCAGGTTCACCACCATCTCGGCGACACGAAACGCTTTGTCCGGAGGAAAGTGCGTACGGTCCGGCGCTTCCGCGTACAAACGCATCGTTTCCGCGTCGCCGAGCTCGGAAAAGATCTGGTGACTGAGCTCTTCCAAATCGAGGAGCACGACGCCGTTGTCGAGCGCGGCCTGCCGGGCGGCCGGGGCGTAGTTGCCGTGCGTGCGCCGATGTTCGCCGCCGGAGAAGGTCATTCGACTGACCGGCGTCAACAGGATCGGCGTAGCCCCGCGCGCCCGCGTTTCCTCGATGTAGCGCTCGAGGTACTCGCGGTACGTGCCCGCGAAGTTTGGCGCGTCCCCGGGCTCCGTTCGCCGGTACGCTTCCGGCTTCGAGTCGTTGTGACCGAACTGAATGAACACGTAGTCGCCCGCCTCAAGGGCGTCACGGGTCGCGTCGAAGGCTCCCTCGTCGTAGAACGACTTGCTGCTCCGTCCGCCCCGCGCCGTGTTCGTCACGGACACGCCATCGAGGTAGGCCTCGAAGGCGTCGCCCCAGCCGGAACCACTCGCCGTCGTCGAGTCGCCCACCAGGTACACGTGCGGCACGGGCCCGCCTCCGCAGACTGGACCGGCGTCGAGCGCGCCTCCTTCGGCCGTCCCCATATCTGCCGGCACCCCTGCATCGACCGGCGCGACGCCGCAAACGCAGTAGTCCGACTGGTGCCCCGTGTCACCGCAGCCAAGGGCCGGACCGTCCTGCGCCGCGCACATGCCGTCGACGTTGTCGTAAGCCTCGCTGCACGCTAGGCCAAGCGCGGCACAGACGCCGGCGCAACCCGTCCCGTCTTCAAACACGACGACGCAAGCGCTGACGCTCGATTCGCAAAGATCCCATCCCTGCGCCGCCGTCACGCCCTCGCAGTCGGGTGCCGCAACGGCCGAATCGTTGGCGCCGGCGTCGCCGACCCCGGCGTCGGTGCGCTCCCGATCCCCGGCGGCGTCCGCAAACGAACCCATCGAAAGGTCGCCCAGGCCCGCATCCAGCGTGCCCATTCCCGACGATTCGCCGCAGCCGAGGGCCAAGAGCAAGCACGTCGCACGTACGTAGGGCGCCATGAACCCATTGAAGCGCGCCGGGCGAACGGGCACCACAACCTCGGTGGCGCGGGTGGCGCGAGTTGTTGGTAAGATCACGCTCCGTGAGCTCTGCAGCGCGAATCCACGCCGGGCGAAGATCCGGCGCCACAACCCCGCTGGCGCGGGAAGAGCGTCCGTCACAATGGCTGCTAGGGTCCGCGCCGTGATGCGACTAGCCAGTCTGGCGCTCCTCCTCCTAGGCGCCTGCGTCGTCCCTGACGACCTGCTCGATGACCGCGCCTGCCCGTGCGGTGAAGGCTTCTTTTGCGGCGCATCGCAGCGATGCTTGCCCGACGGCGACACCAGCGAACCGCCCGCCACGCCCCGTACCTGTTGGCAGCCGCGGGTCTGCGACTGGAGCGTGCCGGGCACGTTCACCTTCGATCAGGACGACGGCTCGATCTGGCAGATCGATCGCGTCTCCAACGTCTCCTTTTCACCCGACGGCTGCTCACTGCTGCACGCGACCCAACTGAACATCTTCGAGTCGATGCGCCCGTCCGCCACCGAGCCTTTTGGCCCGGCGATGCGGATGACGAGCATCTCGGTCCCCGACTCGCAGCACGGTAAGGGCTCCTTTGGCCCCTTTGGTCTCGAGCTCTTCTACTCGTCCGCACTCCCGGAGGAAGGTGCGCTCGTCTACCGCTCGACCCGCAGCACCCTCGAAGAGCCGTTCAGCCCTGGCGTCATCGTCGACAACCTCAACGCCCCAGGCCTGAACACCTTCGATGTCTTTCTCGCGCCGCACGGTCGCCGCATCTACTTTGCCCGCGGCACCGCCAGCGAAGACCAGGACCTGCTCGTCGCCGAACGGCCAACCCTCAGTGCACCCTTCGGCCCGCCGCGCCGCCTCGACGAGCTCTCGATGGACGTGCTCTCGGAAGCCGAGCCGATGGTCACGGCAGACGGACTGACCATGACGTACATCGCCACTCCCGGCCTCGGCGCCACGCGCCAGGTCTTCTACGCGACCCGCGAAAGCTGGAACGACCCTTGGACGCCTCGCGGAATCGTTCCCGGCGACTTTCTCGCCATGGGCGACGAACGGGAAGGCGCGATCTCCGCCGACGGTTGCGAACTGGCGATCATTCGCGATCCCGACGTGATTCGCTTGGTCTACCGCTCCCTCGAGTAGGCCGTTTAGCTCGCACCGTCGCGGTACGCCTTTGGCGAACACGCGTGCTCGCGGCGAAAGGCCCGCCGAAAGCTGCGGCTGTCCTCGTACCCGACGAGTGCACCGATCTCATCGATGCTCCGCGAGGTGTGCGTCAGCAGCGCCCGCGCATCCCGCATGCGAAGGTTCACCAAGTACTGGCGGGGCGTGACGCCAAGCGCCTGCACAAAACGCCGATGAAAGGTGCGGGCGCCCATCGCCACCGCCGAGGCCGCCTGGCTCGCGCTGATCGCCTGGTGCCGGTGGGCTTCAAGCCAGCGCTCAGCCCGCGCGATCGTCTCGTCCGAATGAGCCGGCGTCGTCGCTCCTCCGCTGTAGGCACCGCGCTCGCGCGCGTCTTCGCCCGCAAGCAGCTGCGAAACAGCGCGGCCGAGGGCCGGCCCGCAGAGATGGGTCACCAGCCGGCACACCATCGGCGCCCACGACATGAGTCCGCTTGACGTCCACACGTCGCCGTCCTCTTCGTGTGCGCGACCGGCCATGCGCAGCGCCGAACGAAATCGCCGATCGAACTCCGCGGACCACGCCGCATGCACCGCCGCCCGCCGTCCCTCCAGGAGGCCCGCTTCACCAAGCACAAACGCGCCGGCGCAAACGCCCACCACCAGCGCGCCCGCGTTCGCTTGCGTACGAAGCCAAGGCACAAAGGGCTCGCTCCCGTCGCCCGGCGCCTGCGGCGCGAGGCTCGGCGGAACGAGCACGGCACTGAAGCTCTTCGCCAGCGGTTCGGTGACGATCGAACACGAGAGCATCGGTGCGCCGGGGTCGACGGAGGGCCGCAGCTGCTCCGTCGTGCGCAGCAAGTCCCGCATGCCCTCAACGGCGGCCCGCTGCGACCCCGCGTAATCGATGACGGCGACGGTATGGGCGCTCATCGCACGCTCCCGGTGCCGAAGGGCGAACTTTGGCAAAAAGGGTCCGGTCGTCGGCAGTCCCGGCCCGCGCCATCCGTCGGCGCTTTCACCATGGTGAACGCACGGTCGTCGAAACCCCCGATCATCGGGACCATCGTCGGGCGACCGCCCCTCCACCGCAAGGCTCCCATGACCGCCACCACTTCCGCCCTCGTGCTCCTCGACTACCAGGAAAACCTCGTCGCCCTCGCCCAAACGCAACGCCCCGACCGCGTGCGCGCGATGGCCACCGCAACGGCGGGCGTGGCCGCCGCCGTGGGCCTTCCGGCCTTCGCGTCCGTCGTGCCCTTTGGCACGGACGCGCCGGAGCTCCTACCGGGCGTGACCAAGCACCTGCCCGAGCTCGTGACCGTGGCCCGTAACACCGTCGAACCGTTCGGCCACGCCGCCTCTGCCGAAGCGATCGCGGGCCTCGATCGCAAGCACCTCGTTTTCGCCGGCGTATTCTCCGAGATCATCGTCGTGCACGGCGCCCGGGCGGCGATCGCGGCCGGCTATGGGGTCACCATTCTGACCGATGGCTGCGCCGGCTTTGGCGATACGACCGAGCGCTACGCCCTCGAGGCCGCCCGCGAAGCCGGCGCCGAGCTGAGCAGCGTCGCCACCTGGGCGTCGTCCCTCGTGCCGGCGTGGGACAGCGAACTGGGCGGACGAATCTCCGAAGCGATCCTACCCGCCCTGGTGCCCCAGCCGTAGCCTCGCCGCGTCCAGGAGGGCACCGGGGACTATAGTCCCATCGGGCTTTGCAGTCCCCAGAAGACCCGGGGTCTAAAGACCTCATTTCGGCGAATTGCTGAGTACTTTCAACGCCTAAGGAAGCTGGCAAAGATATTGCTGAATCGGCGGCGTGCGGTTTCTGCGCATCTTCGGACCGGCCCTCGTCATGCTCGCCGCATGCGACAGCAGCATGGGCGTCTTCCGCGCCGACGCGGGCGCCTTTGAGCCCGCCTGCGGCGCCGCCGGCTCGCGCATCGAAGGCGAAGGCTGCGAGTGCGAATCCGAGTGCAGCGACGGCACGGTGTGCGCCGACGGCGTCTGCGCCCGTACCTGCTTCGACAGCGAAGGCTGCGGCACCGGCGAGTGCGTTCCCGTGTTGGGCGGGGACCTCGCGTGCCGCGACGTGCCCGACACCTGCTTCGGCGAGGGCACAACACCCGCCGGCGTCGAGTGTGCGTGCAACGCCGACTGCGCTCCCGACGCCGGCGTCTGCGCGGCCTTCGAGGTGGAGGGCGCGACCGGCCGCGTGTGCGCCGCCGAGTGCGGACCGGAGATCCCCTGCGGCACCGGCCAGCGCTGCTGCGGCAGCCGCAACCCCGTCTGCGTCGATGACGCCCTCGCTTCAACCCTTGGATTGAACTGCGCACCATGACGCTCTGCACCCGATCCTTCGCCTTCGCGCTTGGCGCCCTGCTGCTCGTCGCCTGTTCGCCCAGTGGCAGCGGCCCCGCACCTCGCGCCACGGACCCCCTCGTCGTGACGGACGTCCCCGTACTGCTCTTCCCCTCGGAGATGATGCGCACCACCGTCGTAACCGGTGAAGCTGCGTGGTACGGCCTCTCGTACAGCATCCCCGGCCTGACCGTGTACCTGCACGCCACCGTCAACTTTGTTGATGCGCCCAGCGACATCGCGCCCGTCGAAACGGAGCTCACCGTTCGCGGCGTGCCGGCGCTCGAAACGGTGAACGAGGGCATTCAAACGGTTAGCTGGGTCGAGAGCGACGCCGCGTACGCGCTCGACGCCGAATGCGCCGATGCGGAAGACACCCGATGCACCAATGCCGAGTTCTTGATCAACCTTGCCGAGCGAATGGTGGCCCAGTGAAGGCGAAGCTGGCCCAAGCCGTCCTCGGCGCCGCAGTGCTGGTGTCCGCCGGCGTGACTGAAGCGCAGCGTTTTTCACCGCCCGGCGTGCTCGCGCCCCGCAGCGGCCGCGGCGTGTCCGACCCTCGAATCTGGGCGCCGTCCATTCGCTTTCCGATTCGCGATACCCCCGCCTTCGCAAACTCGCAGGTGTACGGCATCGGCGGCGGCGAAAGCCCCCGCCCCGGCGGACAGTGCGACGCCCAGAACTACTCGTTTCCCTGGTTCGACAACTACTGCGAAACGCGCCGCCATGGAATGCCGCTCTGTCCTTCGGGAAGGGGCCACCAGGGTCAGGACATTCGCGCGGCCACCTGCCGCGGGGGCGTGCATCCGGCCGTCGCCGCCGTCGACGGCACGATCACCAACGTCGGCCGCTTCTCCGTGTACCTCACGGGCAGCGACGGCACCCGGTACGACTACCTGCACATGTCCGGCGTTCGCGTTCGCCGAGGGCAGCGCGTTCGCTGCGGCGACATTCTCGGTATGGTGGACGACACGTTCTTCGACCGCAGCGGACGACCGGTGCCTACGACGGTGCACCTGCACTTCAACATTCGTCAGGCCGTTCGCGGCGTCGGTTCGGTGTTCGTACCCGTCTACACCTCGCTCGTGGCCGCGTACGAACGCCTTGAAGGAGGCGACGCCTGCGGCGCCACCTCGCCGGTGATGGACTCGGGCGCGCCCACGCCCACGCCCACCGGTCCGCGCGCCTGCTGGTCGCCCACGCTCGGCCAGCGCGTGGAAAACGGCGTGTGCGTGCAGGTCGATCGTCCCGCGTGCGGGCTCGATCGCTGCGGCACCTACGAGTGCCGCGATGGAAGCTGGGTGTGCAGCACCGAATGCGCTTCGACGGTGGCGGCGCCGAGCTGCGAGTCGACGGCGCCGCCCACGAGCCTCCGTCCTAGCCCGCGCCCGGAGCGCGGCTGCCATTCGACGACGCTCGGCCGTACAGTGGAAAACGGCGAATGCGTGCAGACAAACGGCCGCGCCCGCCCCGGCGAACCGGCCGCCTGCGCCAGCGGCTGCGGCACCTACCGCTGTGATTCGGGCCGCTGGGTGTGCTCCGCCGACACCGCATCCTGCTCCACCGTCAACGAAAACCCCGCCTGCGGCGCCGGCGGCGCCGAGTGCCGCTCCGCAACGCTGGGACGAAACGTTCCCTCGGGCAGCTGCGTTCAGGTGAACCGCGACGGCTGCGGCGAATCGAGCTGCGCATGGTACCGCTGCGGCGACGGCGCCTGGGGTTGCTCGACCCTCGACAGCTGCGAAGACGAAGTGTACGGAAACGCCGCCTGCGGTGAGAGCGAATGCAGCGGCGCCACCGACTGCGACACCTGCGCCGTGGCCGAAGGCTGCGGTTGGTGCGACGGCAGCTGCCGACCGGTGAGCGCACGTTCGAGCTGCGCCGAGTGGACCGACGATCGAAACGAATGCCGCGCCTGTGACGCCACGGACTGCGCCACCTGCGCCGAGTCCGGGTTCTGCGCTTGGTGCCCCGGAAGCGGCTGCATCAACGCGAGTGACGACGAGGAAGTGGCCGCGTGCGGCACCGAACCGATTCAAAGCCGGAGACGTTGCGAATGAACGAGCGAAGCATCTTGCACGACGAGCAGGGTCTGACCACCGTCGAGTACATCATCATTCTCTTCCTCATCGCGGTGAGCTCGATCGCCGCGTGGCAAGAGTTCGGCGAAGAGATCGAGGAGGCGACCCGCGAAGCGTCCACGGAAATCAGCCGGCTCGGCTGACACGATCCCGGATCGCCGATCGGGCGGCACGTGCGCACGCCGCGCGCTACGCTAGGCGGGTGTTCGCCGACTTTCTCGATCTGAACCAACCGCTCCTAAAGACTCAGGAAGCGCTCCTGAGTGCCGACGCCTGCGAGCGCTACATCGAACGCTTTCACGCGGAAAAGGCCGAGCTCGCACCGATCGTCGGTCCGCAGGGCGAGGCGATCGACCTAACGCTACGCAACAACACGCGGATCATGTGGGACTCATTCGAGGAAGCCGCCGAGCTTCTCGATCGGGCGCGTCCGATCGTGCCGAGCAACTTCAAGGGCCAACGCCTGGTCGGCGCCAACGAACGGCTGCGCATCTACCGCTACGCGCCGGGCGAAAAGCACAGCGCCCACTGGGATACGGAAGTCGAACTGCCCGGCAGACGAAGCCGCGTCACCCTGGTCTTCTACCTCAACGACGATTTCGAAGGCGGCCATACGGCCTTTCCCGAACTTGGCGAAAGCATCGCGCCCAAGCGAGGCCAAGCCCTCTGCTTTCAGCACCGTGTGCTGCACACGGCGCAGCCCGTCGAGAGCGGGGCCAAGTTCGTGCTGCGCACGGACATCTTCTACGAAAGCGCGTAAGGAAGGCGCGCTACCGAGCGAGTCAGCGCCGAGTGAATCGCCGCCTACTGATTGTCGCCGAACGGTCCACTGTTGAACGGTTCGCCGCAGAGCATCATCGCCACGGAGTTCATAGTTTGAGCAGTTCGGCGGTTCACCGTAGAGTGGTTCGTCGCAAAGCGAATCATCGCCAGTCAACTCACGACTTGAGCGGCTCGTCGCCGAGCGAATCACCGCCAAGCGGTTACCACTTGAGCGGTTCGTCGCCGATCATCGTCCCTCGACGGCGGCGATGCTCGTCGCGGAGGCGGCGTCCGTCAGAATGCCGTCGATATAGCGCCAGGCGTCTTCCTGCGCGAAGAAGCTCAGCTCCGCCGCCACACGCGCGCGCCCCTTGGCGCGGTAGCGAACGACAAAGAGCACCCGCGCCACTCCGTCCCCATCGGGCTCCGCCGTTTCGACGATTCGAAGCGACGTGTACGAGGGCGCGTCGCGAAGCAGCGCCGCCTTCCACTCCGCCTCGTCCTGACGACGCGCTTCATGCTGGCTGTGCAGCGTCTTCCACAGGTAATCCGCGTCGCGCTTCACAAAGGCCGTAAAGCGCGATCGCATCAGCGCCTCCGCTGTTGCCGCAACCGCCCCACGATGGAGCGGCGCGCAGCAGGTCTCGTAGCGATCGCCCCCGCAGGGGCAGCCAGACTTCTTCTTCGCCACGAAGCATGTTTAGCATGGCGCTCGAGCCTGCCTCGCGACGGCAGCCCTCTGCCATGACCAAAGCCTATCCGACCTGGTCCCTAGTCTTCGGCGACATGCCCATCGCCACGATCGTGCAAGACGACGCGGACTTTCCGACACTCTTCGGGACCTACACCCTAACGGAAGGCGCCGAGCGCAGCGCCGAAGGTGCCGAGCGCACCGCCGAAGGCGAACGGATCCACGCCTACATCGCCATGTCGATCCGCGTGTTCCCCCTCTACGAAGAGGGCCGCGACGATGAAGCCGCCGATGAAGAAGAAGCCTTCATGGACCTCATCGAAAGCGAACAATGGGCGCTCATCGACGCAGAGGGCCAACGCCGGTCGATTCTCATTCCGGTGTTTTCGCCGGGCGGTCGGGTCAACTGGCGCTGGGCGCCTTAGAGCTCATCCTAAAAGGCTTCTATAAAGGTCGACGCACGATTGGCTTCCGACGCACCGCACATCGTTCATCGCGCCTCGAGGCATCGCATCTCGTCGCTCGCGGTGCTCCTTCTCGCTTGTTCCAGCGCTCGGCCGGAGCCGACGCGGCCCGCGCCATCGGGCCAGCTGCAGCTCTACCCATCGGGGCAGGCCTGCTTTTTGAGGCACGGGGATCTGCGCTGCTGGCGCGGAAGCGAAACGCCCGAGCGCGTGGCCGAGGATGTCGCTGAGTTCGTGCAAGATGGAGTCGGGCTCTGTGTGTGCGCCGAACGTGGCGACGTAGCGTGCCGATGGCCCTCGAGCGAAGAACTGCACGTCGTCGCGGAACTGGACGGCGCCCGAAACCTCTCCGCCCGCGGCGGATGCAGCGTGGGCATGCACGGCGGCGCGTCGTGCCACCGGGTGCTCTGCGGCGAACGAAACGCGCGCATCCACTGCATCGAGCAGAGCTTTCACGGCGACCTGCAATTCCCGGACACCGTGGTCCTGCCGCCTGCTCCGCCCGGCGAGCACAGCGCCCAAGGCGAACTCGAAGGACCAACGGTTTGCTTCGGAGGCTCGATCGACCAGCCCTCGACCTGCCGACGCCTTTATCGCGTTCACGGCGCGGCCCGTATGGTCTACGGCCGGGCCGTTGGCTGCGGCATCCGCGAAGGCGGCTCGCTCGCATGCATGGGCACGAACCAGCATGGCCAACTTGCCGGCCGGCCGGACGCGGGCTTTCACGAGGTCACGGAAATCAACCTCGGCGGAGCCATCGACGTCGCCATCGGCGAGGCCCACATCTGCGCCCTTACGGACGAAGGCCACGCGTACTGTTGGGGCGGCGCCAGCGAAGGCCAAATGGGCGCACCGCCCGGTCGCTTTGAACGCCTCGATACGGTTCACATCGCGCCGATTGTTCGTGTCCCCGGGATCGACGACGCCGTGCAGCTTCACGCCGGCGGCAACCTCAGCTGCGTGATCACCGCGCGCGGCGCCGTCCAGTGCTGGGGCGGCGGAGAAGCCACCCCACGAACGGTGTTCACCGCCGAGCGCTGACGGTTTAAACGCGGACGCGTACGCTCGCACGTTAGCGCGCGCTGGCCGCGGAATGAGCAACCGTTAGCGCGGCACGCCCGACCAAGCACGCGAGCGGGGCCCTCGGGCTTACCGCGAGCGCCGTTGCTCAGAGCCGCGCATCATCCCGGCGCACCAAACATCGCCCGCGTCATCCAGCGCGCAGGTGTAGTCCGCACCGAGCGCAAGCTGCGTGATCGGACGCGCGAGCGACAGGCGGATAGACGAACGCGACCAACGTCGGCGACCGTACGCCCACGGACGCCCCCAACAGCGCGCGGTACCGTCGATGAGCAACGCGCAGGTGTGATGGTCGCCCGCTTCAATCGACTTCGCCTGCTCCACATCCGGCACCCGAGTCGCCGTCAAGAAGACGCTGTCGCTAGAGGTTGGGTTGACCTCGCCCTCTACGTTGTAGCCCCAGCAGTGCACGCTGCCGTCGTCGATCAGCGCGCAGCTATGATGAGCACCCACGGCGATGTCGATGGCAGAATGAAGGCCCGCAACCGTCACCGCTTCCCTTGACGACGCACGCGCCCCCTGCCCGAGCTGCCCCTGCCCGCCTTCGCCCCAGCACTGCACCGTTCCGCTTTCCATGAGCGCGCATCCGTGCAGATCAACCGCGACGGGGCATGGCCCCCAGCAACAAGTGAGCTCCGTAAACTCCTCGGTCGATTGCATCTTCGCTGGACGGTCCACGCTGGAAAAGGCCTGTGGAAACGCCCGAAGTATTCCCCAACTCCAACCCCAGCACTGGAAGGCCGCCTCTTCTTCGGAAAACACACAGCTGCCCTGTTCGCTGACGCTTGCCGGAGCCGTCTCCGCCGTTGATTCAAACGGGTTGAGCTCCATTTGCCAGTCCGGACTCCAATGAAACGCGCCCAGTGCGCCGCTCCCCTGCAAGAAGATTGGCCCGACGCTTTCCCACGTCGGCGAGTGCAGCCGAGCGTGCGGTGCCTGCCCGGAGCGCGGTGCCTGCCCAGAGCGCAAAAGCGAAACAACAAAGGCGTGCGCGTTCATCTCGCTTCCCGCCCAACATCGAACACTGCCGTCCGCCGCGGCACCACAGGGCAGCGCGTTGCCAAACACGTGCTTCACATCCGTCGCGACATGCGTGGGCCACGCCAGATCGGACTCGGAAGGCGCAGGCTCCACCGCAACAAGCGAGCGAACGGAACGAACCGCGTGGGGCGACCGAGTCGATGAACTACAGGCTCCCGCCAGCGTCACGCCCAGCGCGATCACACCGCTGAGAGCACAACGCATAAGTTCAGGATGCCGTACGCAACGTACAAAGGAAAACGACTGCGAAAGCAAACACCTGTCGTGCCCAAGGGCCCGCGACCGACGTTAGAGCATCCCCGCACACCAGAGGTCGCCCGCGTCGTCCAGCGCGCAGGTGTAGCGAGCGCTTAGGGCGAGCTGAACGATCGGCCGTTCCAGCGCCAAGCGTATGGGGCGCAACGACCATCGCGGATGATCGAACGCCCAGGGAGTCCCCCAGCAGCGTGCCGTGCCATCGGCTAGAAGGGCGCAGGTGTGATAGTCGCCGGCATCGATCGCCGTCGCCGCGTCGATCCCGGGCACCTGTGTAGCGGAAAGCAGCACGCTCGCGTCGTTCTGCGGAACGGCCTGACGATCGGGGTTGTAACCCCAGCAGCTGACGCTTCCGTTTTCCAGAACGGCGCAGCTGTGGTGGGCGCCGACGGCGATATCCACCGCCGAGTGTAGACCGGCAACCGTCACTGCGTAGTCCCGCGGCTTTCGCTCGCCATCCCCGAGTTGCCCAACGCGTCCGTCGCCCCAGCACTGCACCGTCCCACTCTCCATGAGCGCACATCCGTGAGGCTCGCTGCGCGGGCAGCCCGAACAGCAGGACAGGCGCGGGATTTCTTGGTGGACTCGCACCTTCACTGGCGCATCGATGCTTGGATGCGCCTGCGGAAAGACCCGAATGCCGTCCCAGTAGTAGCCCCAACATTGAAAGGCGAGGTGATCCTCTGCAGCCGTACAGCCGCCCAACTGATCCACATGGCTGATGCTCAAATGGGCGGGCGCAACGAGCGGATCAAAGGCCTCTCGCCAACTCGAACGCCACTCGAACTCGCGCACCTCGAAAGGTCCCGTCGCACGAAAGGGGTGCACGATGGTCCGCCGACGACGTTCACGATCGCCCGTAATATCGGGCCACCGATAGAGGTCCGGCCCCTGCGCCACCTGAATCATGTTCTCAACGAAGAAAGTAGCCGTCATGGGCGCCGAGAGTTCGTTGGGCCGCTCCCACATCCAGCAGCGTACGTCCCCGTTCGGATCGGACCCGCAGGGCAAGCCCCGTGCCGCCACCCGCTGAACGTTTGAACCAACGCGCGTCGGCCATCGGAGCGTCGGCGTGACGTCGTGATCCCGTGCTTGCGTCGAGCGCGGAACCGAGGATGTGCAGCCCATCAGGGTCGTCATGACGACGAGAATCCTGCACGCGGCTGCTCGCATGACTTCATGATGCCGCGGAGACGGGCAGAAGGAAAACGTCTTCGCCGAAACCCGCTCTACGAAGTCCTAAACGCTGAACTCGCTCTGCCATTGAAGACGACGATCCGCACCGTCTGCCACGTCGTCGAAGAGAGCGGAGAGCTGGGACCAAAGGTCCCAGAACTCGGCGTCGGTGCACTTCGCTAGCTCGCGAACAAGCCGCTCCTCCACTTCGACCACCCGCTTGCCCTTCCAGAGTTTATCCGCGGCGATCACGAAGAGGTCCTCGATCATGAGCGATGCATCGCTGGCGTGCAGCCCGTGGGTTCGGGCAAAGCGCGCGAGCTGCGGCTCGCAGCCCTGCTCGATGAGCCAGCGCTCGCCGGATGTTTCATGTTGACTGCCGGAAGCACGAAGCTCGTTCGGGTGCAGCGCCTTGCCGATGTCGTGGGTTGCTGCACCAAAGGCGATCGCGCGTTCATCGAAGGCGCTTGCTACCGAGTGACACCCCGCCGTCAGAAGGGTGGCGACGTCATGCACGAGGTGAAGATGGGCGACCAAACGAGCCGGCGCCTTCGCGTGCCGAAAGAGCTCGTAAACCGCCGACGGCACTGCGGCCAAACCAGCGCTTTCGGCCCGGACGCCGACCTCATCCACGACATCGCGCACGCCCGCCAACGTAGCGCGCGAACCGCGCGGCGCACGTAAGGTGGGAGAGCTAGCGTCCGTGACCGAGCTCACGTAGCTTACATGTAGGCGCTGCGCGTCACTGGGCTTTCGGCTCCGGTGGATCGAGTCGCCCACGCCAGCGCATGCGAACAGAGACGAAAGCACAGATTCCCACGCCCCGGATTTCGCGGCGAACGCCATCGGCGCTGCGGGGGGTTCCGCTTCTTATGCTTTGTGCGTGTGCTGCAGGTGAGCTTCACTCTGCCGCAGGGGACTTCGACGCATCCGCCCCCTCGGACGCCCGTGCGTTCGATTCGCGACGGGACGCAGGCCTTCCAGACGCGGAGCCCGACGACGCAGCAGCGCCCGACGGATCGCCTGGACGGGACGCGGCTCCGAGCGAAGACGCGGCTGCAGCCGATGCCGCCATGCCCGAACTGGACGCCGCGCCCGCGATAGACGCCGGCGCGCGGGAAGACATGGGAACGGTCGATCCGGATCCAGACCCCGATCCGGACCCGGATCCGATTCCCGATCCGCCTCCCACTCTCGTCAACCCGTCGTGCGATCCGGCCCACGGTTCAATCCTTCGCTACTACTACGCCTTTCTCGGACGCGGCCCGGACGCGGGCGGCGCTAACAACTGGATCAACGCCTACCAAGCCGGCATGTCCCTCGACGCGATCGGCGAATCCTTTGGCGCTTCCGAAGAGTTCGGCCTGATCTACGACGGCCTGAGCGACGAAGACTTCGTGCGCCAAATGTACCGCAACGCCCTCGGCCGCGAAGCCGAGCCCGCGGGCCTCGCCAACTGGCTCGATCACCTCCGATCGGGCCGCTACACGCGCGTCGAAGTCGCCCTCGGCTTCGCCAACTCGGAAGAAGCGCGATTGCGCTACAACTACCGCCTCTCCGCCTTCTGCGAGTTCATCGCCGCCCGAAGCGCCGGCTACACGCAGCGGCAGGTCGCGCCGGGCGTCGTCTACCTCCAGCGCGGGCATGTGTACGTCGCGTATGTCGACCTAGCCCGCGGCGGCGACCTGCGGGTGCCGGGCCCCGAAGCCGCCGGGCGCTGCGCCAACGGCGCGGGCATTGTGCGCGGCCGCGCCCCCGGCCACTTCGGCGGTACGCTCGCGATCAACGCCAACTGGTTTGGCTGCTACCTTCCCGACTACTTTGCCGGCTTTAGCGTGTCCGCCGGCGCCTCACGCGGCACCACCGGCGACCACCGCGAAGGCTTCGTTGGCCAAACGGCGGCCGGCGATTTCCTCTTCGGCCACTACCAGCGTATCGGCTTCGCCATGCCCGCGGGCGCGCACCATCTCGTAAGCGGTAAAACGGTCGTGCTCGACGGCGTGCGCTGGCCCGACACCACCACAGGTACCACCGATCCCACCTTCACCTCCCGCAACCCACGAAGCGGCATCGGCGTAAACGGCAGTATTCTCATCTTCGCCGTCGTGGACGGTCGGCGCGGCCGCCCCGGCATGACGGGAACCGAACTCGCCGACCTCATGCTCAGCCTCGGCAGCGAGCACGCCATGTCCCTCGACGGAGGCGGCTCGTCCGCCCTCTTCATCGACGGGCGGGGCATCGTCAACAGCCCCTCGGACGGCAGCACCCGCCGCGTCGGTAATCAGCTTGTGTTCGATGCAACGGCCGCGTGGGTCGAGTAGCAAGCTACGGACGAACGCTGTAGTCCATCACTCGCAGGTCGGGACGCCGCGTTGGTACTATCAGCTGCTCGACCTGCGACCGAGACGTTCCACGGTCGTTCGGTCCATCGATGAAAATGGCCGCGTCTGAAGCTGGATCAGGTCGGGCACGTTCGATTCGCCGCCGGCATCGCGCGCGTTGTGGTAACGGGGCGCGTGGTAGATGGTGAGCTCAACCGAGTGGGTCACTTGGATGTTCGGAATCGCGCCTTGAACTTGTCGAGTTAGTAGTCGATTTGATCCGGCTTATCGCCGCCCGCACGAAGCACGAACTCGCCAACTTCGGCCTGCGCTTCTTCGTAGCGCTCATCGAGCGTTCGCGTTTCGATCGTGGGCGTTCCGTTCATCGAGGTTCTTCCTTCTAAGTCACTGCGGGTGAGCGAAGGCGTGGGACGCTCCGATGAACGCCTTCACCACTTCGAGTTCGGTTTCGTCGCGCGGCCCGTAAACCATGACCACGTTCGCGGGAATGACGCCGCGCTGCGCAAGCGGATGCTGTTCGGCCCAGCCCTTTTCAACGGCGAGCGTCACGAGGTCGTCGGGTAGGTTGAGATGCAGACTTCCGTCTCGGGCCGGATGGAGATGACAGAACTCGCGCCCCACCATGAACGCATTCGCCGGACCGGCATGACAGCGGTCTTCCAGCCACATCGCACGCGCACCGGGCACGGACACGAGCGAAGACGTTTCGACCACGCAGGTTAGACCAAACATGAAGTCGGCGACGTCGTGCTGGAGCTCAACGGGCGCGTTCTGATCAAGCTGGGTGTGGGGGTTCGTGGGTGTGGTGCGCGGTCTCGGACCGGGGCGCGCGGGGAGTGCTTCGAACGTGAGTTGCATCGGACCTTCTTGGGCTAGGGATTGAGGCGTCAGAGACTCGGCGCGCGCGCGGCAACCGTCCGCAGCGCAGCCGAAAGTCGTCGAACAAAGGAGAAGCGTGCGAAGGATCCGGCTGGCTCTTCGAACTCCGCGTCCCTCCACGTCCCAAACCTAGGTCGCCACTATTGATGCGTCTCGTGTTGAAATGCGACATGCTTCGTGCAAATCAGCACCAATGGACCTGCAGGATGTCGCGCTCTTCGCCTCCGTCGCCACGCACGCCTCCTTTAGCCGCGCGGCCCGGGAGCACGGACTTCACCGCTCCGCTGTAAGCCGCCGAATCGCGGCCCTGGAGCAGGCGCTCGGTGTGGACTTGCTCATTCGCACGACCCGCCGCGTCGAACCCACGACAGCCGGCCATCGCCTTTTCGAAGAAGTCGCACCGTTGCTCACACGCATTCACCGTGCCGTCGCCGAAATCCCGGAAGCATCCGACGAGCCCGCCGGTCCGCTCCGCATCTCTGCTCCCCAGGACGTAGGCATGTGGCTGCTTCCACCGGTTCTCGGCGCACTGGCCGAAAGCCATCCCGCGATCCGTCCCTCGGTGGAGCTCTCGAATCGAATCGTCGACCTCGAAGCCGAGGGTTTCGACGCAGTCCTCCGCGTGTCCCGCACCCAACTTTCCGGCTCGGGACTTCGCGCGCGCCGCCTAGGCACGATTCACGTCGGCGTATATGCGGCTCCCTGCTACGTCGCACGACACGGCGCGCCGCAGTCCTTCGACGACCTTCGGAACCACGCGCTTGTCGGGCTCCCAGAAGTCGTTCCCGAAGACGCGCGCGCCGAGTTCGTCGCCGCCGGCGATATGATGCTGGCGACCGAGCTCGCGACCGCCGGCGTCGGCATCGCCCTACTGCCGACCTTCATCGCCGCGTCGCACGTGGACTCGGAAGCGCTCGTGCGTCTGCTCGACGAACACCCCGTTGTCACGGCCGGACTCTACCTCGTGTTCCCAAACACGGCGCGGCAGCCGCCCAAACTCGCGGCCTTTCGAGATGAAGTGCTTCGTTTCATCGAAGCCCATCCGCTCGCGTAGAAACCGCTGGGCGCAAGGTCCTTGCTGTATCGAGTCCGCTTCCGCTTGCACGAACCCGCACTTCGCGTTCTAGGCGAGCGAGCTGCGTCGCCCCTGATCACTGCGTCGCCCCCAATCACTGGGTTGCACATGCCGAAGGAGGAATGTCTCGGCCCCGTTGCTCCGATGTCACGGCGAAAACCCGGCTTCTCGCCGAGCGTGCGTGGCATGCCGATTGCTGTGCTCGCAGCATGGAACTTGCGCCGCCGACTTCGCCCCTTCCTCACTTCAACCCCGTCAAAATCGATGAGCCGCGCTCCCACACGCCGTCGACGGGTACGCCCGGCAAATGGCATTCGGGCGACCTCACGCGAGGCCTTGGCGTCGCCGCCGTACCGGTCCTGCTGCTGTGGGCACTCGTGCAGTCGCACCGCTCGACCTACGGCCACGTGACGGCCACGGCGTGGGCCCTCGGCGCGGCGTTCGTGGTGCTCTTCGGTGCACTCGCTGTGCGGATCTGGATGCGCGATGCGCGCCCGCCCGAGGGCAGCACGCACGTCTTTCGAACGCGCGATCTCAGCGTGTTTGCGGAGGCCGTGATGGCGGGAATGGGCGCGCTCCTTTTCACGCTCGGCGCCTTTTCGATCGTCGACGTTTGGATCGAAGCGCCCGGAACGAAGACGCCCCTCGTCGCGTTCTTCGTCTGGCCCATGGCCCTACCGCTGCTGTTCTGGCGCCCCACGTTTTTCCTCGACGCTCGGCGACGTATTCTCAAGCGCTTCGCGTTCGGCCAAGCCCTTCCGCTGCAAAGGAAGACGCTCCCCTATGAAATCGAGCTTGTCGTCGAAAAGTACTGGGCGGGCCGACAGGTTCGGCGCGTGATCGGCCATATGCTGCGCGGCAAGACGAATGCGGGAACCTTCGAACTCGAGTTCTTTCCCGTCGGAACACCCACCCACGTGGTGCTGCAGCGCATCGAGTTCTGGAAGCAAACGATCCCGACGTTCTGAGACCGTACGCTCGCTAGCGACAAACCGCGCTGGCGCCGTAAGCCCACACGGTCCAGCCCGCGCCGAGGGCAAACCACGTGACCCCGTAGACGGCCAGCATCGTCATCGACGCCACTAGGCGCCCCCGCTCCAACGTGGCCCGCCCAGCGAGTAGCGTCGTGAAAAAGAACACACACGCCAAGAAGGGCACGACGACCAGCGTCGTGCACGGCTCGCTCGCGTCGCTCGACATGAACGAGGCGCTCAAGAGAATCAGCGAGGGAAGAAGCGCAGCGAGCACCGCGCCTCGCGTCGCCAACGCCGCCGGTGCCGCTTCGCTCATCGCCTGCAGCGTACGTTCAGGAAGCGCTGGCGGGAAGTGGGTTCAAACATCGCCGAGCCCGCCTGTGGCGCTCCTTCGAGCGCTTCATTGTCCGTGATGCCCACGAACGATCACCTCTTCGTTCACCACGCGCCAAGCGCCCGCTTCACGCCGAACCTGATACGCGCGGTACCCCGTGCTCCCGCACCCTTGCGCTGCACGAAGATGCGAAACGATCGCCGTGACCGTACCCGGGCTTTCGGAGACGAACTCGAGGAAGGGATGGCGGCACTCCGAAGGCGCGCACCATTCTCCGCTCCAGCCGTCGTGGCATCCATCCCGCATGCCCGGCATCCCGCGCGTGCACAGAAGCTCGAACATCTGGACTGCTAGCACGCCGGGCGCCGACGCGGGCTCCACTTCCGGTTCATCGCCCCGTCGGACGAGCGCTACCGGGCCCTCGAGGGTTCCGATCGTGCAGGTCCGAAGCGTCGCGGCAAAGGGGACGCGGCCCCAGAACTGAAAGCTCGAAACGTGACGAGCGACCGCCAGCTCGGCCCCGAAGAGCGAGGCGTCCGTCGCCGGGCAGCTCGTCGGACCGCCCGGGTTGAGTCGGGCGATCGCTTCGTCAAAGTCCCGTAGAGCGTCGCCTCCGGCCTCCGCATAACGGCTTCGAACAAAACGAAACCGCTCCACCGCCGCCCGGCACTCCGGCGACGGCGCTGGCCTTTCCGGAGCCTGGGCGAGGATGTCGCCAATCGCATCACCGGACGCTTCCAGCGCGTCCGGCGACTCCGCGAGAAGCTCACGCTCGCTGCGCTCGCCGTCCCCGACGTGAAGCCAAGCTTGACTGCAACGCCCCGAACGAAACGCTTCCAGCCAGCCCTCATCGGCGAGCTGTTCGAGCTCGTCGATCGCGCGCGCATCCTCGGCCGGCAGCCGCGCGGCGCCGCAACCCCAAAGCGCTACGCCGGCCACCAGGATGATGAGCGCTCGAAAACTCCGCGCGGTTCCAACCGACGCCTCCACGAAAGCAGGATGGCATAGCCATACGGTCTGCCGCCGGAGATGACGTGTCTTTCCACTTGGCTGGACACGTTGACGCGGCTCGGCGGATCGATTGCGCCGGTGCAAAATGGCCCGATAGGAGCCTATGCCGCTATCATGGGTGCGATGGAGAGCCTTCCGTACAGCTTTGGTCAGTACAGGCTCATCAAATCCATCGGATCGGGCGGCATGGCCGAGGTCTTCCTCGCCACCGAAGGCGGCCTCGCGGGTTTTGAACGGGAGCTTTGCATCAAACGGGTGCGCCCCGAGTTTGCGAACGACGAAGTCTTCGTTCGCCTGCTCATCGACGAGGCCAAGCTGATCAGCGGACTCAGCCATCCGAACATCGCCCAGGCCTTCGACCTGGGTCAGCACGAAGGGCTCTATTACATCGCCATGGAGTACGTCGAAGGGCTCGACGTACTCGAGCTGCTGCGCCTGGCCGGCGACAGCGAGATCAACCTGCCCGTGGGCGCGGCGGTGTTGATCGCCATCAGCGTGGGCCGCGCGCTGCATGCCGCCCATACGCATAAGAACGCCCTTGGCGAACCGCAGGACATCGTGCACCGCGACGTGTCGCCGCAGAACGTGCTCATCGACAAGAGCGGCAACGTGAAGCTCATCGACTTCGGCGTCGCCAAAGCCCGAACGCGCGTGCAGCAAACGACCGCCGGCGTCATCAAGGGCAAGTACAACTACCTGGCGCCAGAGCAAGCCAGCGGCCAGAAGGTCGACGCGCGCACGGACATTTTTGCGTTGGGCATTCTCCTCTACGAAATGCTCGCCGGCCAGCCGCTCTACGGAGGCACGCACATTGCGCAGCTGTTGGACCAAGCACGAAAGGCCAAGGTCCCTGCCCTTAAGAAAACCCGTTCGGATGTACCTTCGAAGCTGGAGAAGATCGTAAAGCGTGCGCTCAAGCGCTCGCCGAGCGACCGCTACCAAAGCGCGGGCGAAATGGTCGAAGCGCTCGAGGAATTCTCGTCGAAGCATTCGGGCGATGCCGCCTACCGCGGACGCGAGCTCGCCCAGCTCGTCGACTGGATGCGTGAGCAGACGGGCGAAAAGGAGCCCGACCCCGAGCCGGCTCCCGCGAACCCGTTCGATCCGGAAGCCACGCAGGTCGCCGACCCGAAGGACATCGCCTCGCGCCGTAAAGCACGGAAGTCCGGCATCAACGTGCAGCCCGTGCCCATTCCGGCTCCCAAGGTGGACGACCCCCTCGATATGATTGGACCCCCGCCCACCGGCGGCTTCGATTTGCCGCCGGCGGGAACGCCGGGCCTCGGTCCCGCGCAGGGCTCCGATGAATCCGGGCTGAGCGGCGCCACGATCGCCATCGTCGCCCTTCTTCTCATCGCGGCGATTCTCGGCGGCGCCCTCTACGCGCTCTGGTAAGCGGGCGAGCCCGCATGAGTCACCAACGGGCGTGATGATCGTGCAAGACTTCTCGCTGAGGCATTTCTTGGAGCGGATAATACAGGCTGTATTTGAGCGTAAAGAAATGGCTCAACGATTTCGAAGGCTTGTGCGAGGGCGCGCCATCTGGTGACGAACGCGGGCTAGCTGCCGCGAATTAAACGCACGATGAGGTCGCGTCCGGCGCCCCGATGGGCGAGCAGCGCGCCGCGATGTCCCATCGCCAAGAGCGCGCGGATCGCCAGCTCCCGCTCCTCGTCGCGATCGCCTTCAAGCATGGCTTCGAGTTCGCCCCGAATCTCACGGGCCGAAAGGCCGCCGGGGGTTTCCGAACCTTCCTTGAGCGCCGTCGTGTACACGCTCCATGGATCGCCCACGCCCAAGCCCTGAAGCATCACGAGGTAGCGAGCGCGCGCCACGAAGTCCTGCGCAAAGCCCCCTTCGTCGAAGGGAAAGGTGATCGCGCGCGCCCGCCGCGAGACCTCCGCTGCAAGCTCCGTGTTGCTGCGAAAGAGCGTCGCCAGCGCCTCCGCGCTCTCGGGCGTACCGCGGTACGAAAGGGCCAGGGCCGCGTTCGTTTGCGCGCGCTCGTCGTCGAGAAGCTCACGCAGCTCCCGGTCAAAGGTGGCGGGCGACCAGAGGGCCACGAGCTCTACGGCGAAGCGTGTGCGCTCGTCGTCGCCGCCCGAACGCAGGTAGCCGATGAGCCGGTCGGCGCCTGCGTCCGGCGCGCCATGACGGAGCACCGTACGCGCCGCGGAGCGAACGCTGTCGTTACCGCCAACCTCCAGGGCCTTGTCCATCAAGCGCTGGCGCGTCGTGTCGTCGGCGACGATGCCGAGCGTATGCGCAGCGGCGTTTCGCAGACGAGCGTCGTAGCTCGAATCGACAAGGCGCTCGTACATGGGCTCCGTCGCCTCAGGAACGGGCGCACGCGCGAGCACGTCGTACGCCGCGAGCCGAATCGCTCCGTCGCTCGCGGTCACGCGGCCCTGGGCGCCGCCCCGCTGAATCAGCGAGAGCGCCCGCTCGCCGCTTTCCCCGCAGCGGCCAGCAGCGCGAAGGGCGTCGGGCCCGCCGATGCGGTTCATCGCCGCGCGCACGTCCTCGTCGCAGGCGCGCTGTTCGCCCAGCGACTTCACAACGATCGAACGAAGGGCGCGGTCGCGGAGCAGCTCGAGGAAGCGCGCCGTCGTGTCGGCGTTCGGCGGACCAAATGCCAGCCCCTGAATCGCCGCGATGCGCCATTGCTCATCCTCG
>JBCCRV010000020.1:0-22988 GCA_039201085.1 Myxococcota bacterium
GTGAGCTTTGCAGACGCCGAAACGATTCGGCTTCGCGACGTGTTCGACGCCGAAAATCTGACCAGCTGGAACGGTAGGCTCGACTGGAACGCCCCAGAGAGCGACTAAGCCCAAGACGTGCCTGGGCGCTACGGGCCGCAGGACCCGGCTGAAAGCTACGCGATAGGAAGCGCGCGCTTTTGTTGGGCGACCATCTGCGGCTCTTGGTCGCCGCAGAAAGCGAGCCCCAGCCCGGACAGCGCCTCCGCAAACGCCTCCGCCGTGAGTCCTCGCAGTCTTCGACGCGTTTGCGTGTAGCTGCAGTGAGCGAGCGTTCGGTCCGCGCCGAGGGAAACAAAGCGCGGACTTCGCGCGCATCCCGTAAGACATGTCATCGACTGAAATGGCTCGCCGGCGACATCTGCAAGCTCCGAAGGCAAAGGCGTGTCGCTGCCGCGCATCGGCAGGTACACGATCGCGCGATTGTCGATTCCGCTCGACCAAAGCTGCTCCCGGCAGGCGCGCGCAGCCTCGAGCTCACCCCTGCGAACCAGCAGGTTCACGCCGGAAACGAGCCCAATGCGGCGAAGCGCCAGCACCTGACGAATCACGCGCTCGACTTCCGCGCGACGCTTCGGGAAGTGAATACTCACGTGCACTTTGTCCGGCGCGAGCCGCGAGATCTGCGCCATTCGCCCGTCGAGGAGAAGGCCGTTCGTGGTCATCGACACAAAGAGGCCCTGGCTCCGCATCGGACGCAGTGCCTCGAAGAGCGCATCGAGCGGCTCGTACTCGAGGGGCTCGCCGCCACCGAGTGAGAGGGCGCGCAGGCCGTGCGCCTGCAGCGCCTGCACCAACGTCGCCACTTCTTCCGGACGCCACTCGTCCGACGGCACCGGTCCGCTGCCGTTGTAGCAAAAGGCGCAGGCCTTGCGGCATCGACGCGTAAGCTCAAGCGACAGGCGTTCCGGAATGGCGAAATCCACGACGTACGCTGTACAGCGCACGCGCTCAAATCAAGCAGTCGGCCTCGATCTCGACGCCGAGGTCTTCGACCTCCACGCGGCCACACGCACGGCCGCAGAGCTCGACCGTCGTCGGCCGGGCGTTTTCATCGCCACCGATGAAATAGCCCTCATCGGCAATCGCGCAGCTCGCGCGGTCGGGCAGGCGCGGCAGATCGAGACGCGCGCCGTCGGCGTCGAGCAAGCGCACCTCAACGTCGCGTGGATCGGGCAAGCCGCCGTTCTGCGGAATGCTGTAGGTGCACTCCTGCGCTTCTTCGCGCACTTCCCGCAGCACCTCCGTAAGCCGCGTGGCGACGTCCGTATCCTCCGTGAGCACGATCGCTTCGTCCGTGCCGCCGGCGATCGCGACGCGGGAAAGGGCCTCTTCGGCGAGCGCCTGCTCTTCCGGCGAGAACACGCCCACAAGGTACGTCGACACGCCGGCTTCAAGCCCTTCCGCCGCCGCCGTCTCGAGCGCAGCGATTTCGTCGCCGCCCGTGCAGGCGCTGGGAAAGCCGTCCGTCGCGAGCAGCACGATGGCGCGACCGGGCGGCGGCGTTCCTTCGATGCTGTCGAGCGTGCCGCGAAGCACGCCGAGGGTCGGTGTGCCGCCGCGGGTTTCGCGCTGCGCCAGGATCCGCTGAATAGCTTCGGCGCCTTCGGGGACCTCCAGTGGGCCAACGTCCGTGGTTCGATACGGCGCGGAAGCGCAAATACCGGCGCTGCCGCCGCATACGCCGCGATCGACGCAAAGGCCCTGCCCGTCAAACTGGCACGGGTCGCGCCCGACGTCGCGCAGGAAGCATGCGGCGCCGGTCAGCGAGCACGAGCCAAAAACCACGCATTCATCGCGGGCCCCGCAAATGGCCTCGTCCTCGGCGCATCCGCTTAACCCCGACGAAACGCATTGGCTAAAGCGGCTGCAGGGCGTGCCTTCGCATTCGTCGTCGGTCTCGCAGAGGATCGGCTGCTCGCCGACGGGGCGGCGCGTGGGAAAGACCGTGAGCCCCAGACGAACGTCGTCCGAACCGGGCGCTTCCGCAAAGGCCCCGAGGGCCTGGCCCACGGCGACGGCCTTCGAGACGCCGAGCGCCGTGAAACCCGACATCGATCCCGAATCGTCCACGAGCAGGTAGATGGTCAGCGGCGCGCGCCCCGTCTCACGAACGAAGGGCCGGCACTCTTCGAGGACCTGTCGGTCCGGCGCAGGACCGTCGTCCGGAGCGTCGATCGATTCATCGAGCGCTTCGTCGACGGCCGCGTCCGGCTCCGGCAAGGGCGCGCTCAACGCACCAACGCCAAGGTCCGTCTTCGAACCGCACGCCACAACAAAAAGCGAAAGCCAAAGGAAGCGCATGCGGCATGGGGAAACGGAACCCGTCGCCAGCGCCCTTGACACCGCACGTTCTTCGGGCGAACAGCGAAGCATATGCGGTTCTTGCACAGCATGATTCGCGTCCGCAACCTGGACGCCGCCCTTCACTTCTTCTGCGAGCTCCTGGGCCTTGAAGAAGTTCGGCGACGCGAAAGCGAAAAGGGCCGCTTTACGCTCGTCTTTCTCAGGAGCGAAGGCTCGGACGCGCTCATCGAGCTCACCTACAACTGGGACCAAGAAGGGCCGTACTCGGGTGGACGCAACTTCGGACACCTCGCCTTTGCGGTGCGAAACATCTACGCGACCTGCGAGAAGCTGCACCAGGCCGGCGTGACGATTCTTCGGCCGCCGCGCGACGGCCGCATGGCCTTCGTTCGCTCCCCGGACGCCATCAGCATCGAGCTGCTCCAGGACGGAGAAGCGCTGCCGGCAAAGGAGCCCTGGGCCTCGATGCCGTCCACCGGCGAGTGGTGACCCGAATCCCACGCTGACGGTTTTTTCGCGCGCCAAGAGAGCGGCGTTTGAACTCAGAGGATGAGGAGTTGCACGAATCAAGCCTCCTTCTCATGATCGACCAGTGCAGGTCACCGTTCAACAGTCGCCCGGTTCCACTGGGATCGCGGTTGGGTATGACAGCGCAGCGAAACGCGTACTGCTTCGACAGCGCCCGGATCGGCCCGTTCTGCAAGTCGGCGCTGTGGTGACGGTACCGGAGGGCTCCGGAACGATCGTGGGCGACTGGGACTATCTCGACAAGACGCTCCAAGCATCCCCAAGCCCCGTAGCGCAAACCGTTCGAGCCGCTCTTCTCGCTCCGGGTCGGGTGCGTCTCACCGACGGCACAGAAGCGACCTTCAATATGAGCTCCGAGGCAGCCCTTCAAGATGTCCCCTTCGGCCCCGATGTTCCCGTCGTCATCGACCGACTCGTGGAGGATTCGCTCGGACGCGGCCTTATCGCAGAGGGGGTTCGCTGGGACGTTCAGGATGAAGAAAGGATGGCGTACCTTCTCCAGGAACGGTCGTGGGCGGCGATTTCGCGTTGGCGGAAGTCATTGCATTCTCGAAAGCGACGAAAGCTCGAGCCTTGGCTCTGGAAGCATCTAGAGAGCGAACCGGCCGACTGGAACGAAGTTGCCGCGCTTGCGCCTCCTTCGCGGTGGAACGTCAGCGCCTTGGATTCGGTCATCAACTACCTTAGTGACCTAGGCGATCATCAGCTCCTCGGTTCTATTCAGTGGCTACATCAGAACGAGGGCACACGCCTTGGCGCGAAGCGTATGTCCTTCACCGCCTTGGAGAAGGCCCTCCGAGCCGAGCCGAGCCTGCAAGACGCGCTGGCGCGCTTCGATCAACAGATCGAAGAAGCCCAAGGTCGCGTGGTCACCGATAGCCTCCCCCGCATACCTGATTTCGACGCGCTCGAAGCGTCTCTCGGGACTCTTCCTTCCGACCTGAAGGCGGCGTGGGCGCAACTGGACCTCAAACGCACCCAGCTCAATCGTCAGGAGGCGGATCGAATCGCATTCATTACCGATCCTGGCGTGCTTGCGATATCCGCCTACGTATCTGCGTCACTCGCGATGGATGGCCAACGGCTCAAGTCACACGGCGCGTTGGCCGAAGCGCTGAACGCTTGGCAGCAGGACGACTCGCTTCCGCTTCCACTTCTGGTGTTTGCGCAAAACCCCTTCGAGGGTGAGGACCCACTCTACTTGGCATTGGACCTTTCCGCGCATTCCGGTCGAATCCTTGGCATCCACACAGGCGAGCAGTTCTCAAACCACGCCGCTGTTCGGGGCTTCTGGATTCTCGCGGATTCTTTCGCCAAGTTAGCGTCTGTTCCAGACCACCGGCTCAGTTCATTCCTCCCGTAGGATCACCAGTCGCGAATGGGCACCTTGCGGCACCACGTAGATGCACGCCGGAAAGCGAGGTGCGTGACCGCGCCGAGAGAAAGGAAGGGTGCGGCGACTGCCTACGCTCACCCTTCGTCGGCTCGGCCAAGCAGGTCCGCGGCTTTGCGCAGAACGTTCGTCGATGCCGACCAAATAGCCGTTTGAATTCAAGCATTTACAACTTGATGCACTCCTTGCTTTGGTGGGCGACGAAGGCTATGGTCTTCCCTTCGAAACGAGAGCCATGAGCGAACCCACCGACTCCCCCTCAGGCGAAAACGCCGGCTACAACCAAAGCAGCATTCAGGTGCTCGAAGGCCTTGAGGCTGTTCGGAAGCGCCCCGGGATGTACATCGGCGACCCGCACGACGGCACGGGCCTTCATCACCTCGTTTGGGAGGTCATCGACAACGCCGTCGATGAGCACCTCGCCGGCCACAACGACCATATCGAAGTCGTGATCCATTCGGACGATTCGATCAGCGTCGTCGACCACGGCCGCGGCATCCCTGTCGGCATTCACGACAAGTACGGCATCAGCGCTGCCGAGGTCGTGATGACCAAGCTGCACGCCGGCGGAAAGTTCGACAACGACTCCTACAAAGTGTCCGCCGGTCTGCACGGCGTGGGTGTCAGCGCCGTGAACGCCGTCAGCGAATGGCTGAAGATGGAGATCCGTCGCGACGGCAAGGTTTGGTACCAGGAGTATGGCAAGGGCGTGCCCAAGGGCCGCATCGAAGCCATCGGCACGAGCGAGAAGACGGGCACGAAGATCAGCTTCAAGCCCGACGCCGAAATCTTCTCGATGACGACCTTCAGCTTCGACACGCTGAGCAGCCGTCTTCGCGAGATCAGCTTCTTGAACGCCGGCTTCCGCATCACGCTCACGGACGAGCGCGGCGAAGAACCGAACGAAGTCGTGCACGAGTTCCAGGGCGGCATTCGCGAGTTCGTCGAAATGCTGAACAGCAGCAAGACGGCCCTGCACGAAGACGTGATCACCATCGACGAAACACGCGACGGCGTGCAGGTCGAAATCGCGATGCAGTGGTCCGACGCTTATAAGGAGTCGATCTTCTGCTACACGAACAACGTCTCCAACCGAGACGGCGGCACGCACATGACGGGCCTGCGCACGGCGCTGACGCGCACCGTGAACGGCTACGGTCAGGATGCGAAGCTACTCAAGGACCTGAAGAACCCGCTCAGCGGCGAAGACGTGCGCGAAGGCCTCACGGCCATCATCAGCGTGAAGCACCCGGACCCGGCCTTCTCGTCGCAGACGAAGGACAAGCTCGTCTCGAGCGAGGTGAAGGGCATCGTCGAAGGCGTCGTCAACGACAAGCTCAAGCAGTTCTTCGAAGAAGGCCCGAAGACCGCCAAACTCATCGTGGAAAAGGCCGTGCTTTCGGCGCGTGCACGGGAAGCCGCGCGCAAGGCCCGCGAGCTGGTGCAGCGCAAGGGCGTGCTCGACGTGAACAGCCTTCCGGGCAAGCTCGCCGACTGCCAGACCAAGGACGCGACGCGCGCCGAAATCTACATCGTCGAGGGTGATTCGGCCGGCGGTAGCGCCAAGCAGGGCCGCGATCGAAAGTTCCAGGCCATCCTTCCGCTGCGCGGAAAGATCCTGAACGTCGAGCGCGCACGCTTTGAAAAGATGCTCGGCAGCGACACCGTCGGCACGATTATCACGGCCCTGGGCGCCGGCGTTGCCGGCGGCGGCAACTTCGACATCGAGAAGCTCCGCTACCATCAAATCGTGATCATGACGGATGCCGATGTGGACGGCAGCCACATTCGCACGCTCCTGCTCACCTTCTTCTACCGCCAGATGCCGGAGATCATCGAAAACGGCTATCTCTACATTGCCCAGCCGCCGCTCTACCGCGTGAAGAAGGGCAAGAAGGTTCAGTACCTTCAGAACGACGAAGAGCTGAACCGCTTCCTCATCGACAGCGGCGCTGAGCGCGTCGTGATTCGCGCCGGCGGAAGCGAAGCGCTCATTCAGGGCGAGCCGCTCATGCGCCTGCTCGACGATATTCGCCGCTGGCGCCGGCTCCTTCGCGGCACGCGCCGCCGAGCCGAGCCCAAAGTTGTGGAAGCGATGCTGCGCGCGACGAGCCTCGGCGTGGACGACCTGGCCGACAAGTCCAAGGTCGAAGCGGCCGTGGCGGCGATAGAACGCTACCTGCGCGCGCGCCACGAAGACCTCGCCGGCTTTAGCTCGACGATCGAAAAGCACCCCGAGTTCGACCGCTACATCGCGGCCATCACGGCGCGCTTCGGCGTCGCCACGCGAACCGCGCGCATCGACTTCGAGCTGCTTTCCGCCGGCGACATCGGCGAGCTTCGAGCCATCGAAACGGGCATGCGGGCGCTGGGCGTTCAGGAAGCGGACGGCGATCGTCCGGCTGGCATCTTCGAGGCCACCGTGGCGGACAAGAGCGGCAACCTGGGCGAGTTCCAGGAAGTCGGCGACGTCGACGCCCTCTGGGAGTGGATCGACGGCCGTGCCCGCAAGGGCGTCCAGCTCCAGCGGTACAAGGGTCTGGGCGAAATGAACCCGGACCAGCTCTGGGAAACCACGATGGATCCGGACACGCGCACGCTCCTCCAGGTCCGCATCGACGACGCCGTCGAGACCGAGGACCTCTTCAGCGTGCTGATGGGCGACCAGGTCGAACCACGCCGCAACTTCATAGAGAAGAACGCCCTCAACGTCTCGAACCTCGACATCTGAGACCCCCCTCGGGCGCGGCCATCTGAGCCTGCGTTCGTGGCGGCCTCGTCCCTGATTCGCCTCCGCGTGCCCCCAATTTCGGGGGTCGACATCCCCTCAGCCGTAACTAACGTACGCCGAAGCCCATGACCGACACCGAACCGACCCCGGCACCCACCAACGAACTCGAACTTCGCGACGCCGTGAAGGAGCTCCTTCGCACCTCGCGCCACGAGCGCGACCAGTGGGACAGCGCCATCGCCACGCTCAAGGGCTACCTCGAAAGCCCGCTGAAGGGCGCCGCGCGCCACGTCATCGAAGAGCTCGGCAAGAAGGAGCCCCTCGAGTTCAAATGGCGCATCGAAGAGCTGCTGGAAGAAACGGCGCCGGCGGAGCCGAAAAAGGCGGCGCCCCCGGAGCCGGAGCCGGAGCCGGAGCCCGAGGCCGTAGAGCCCGAAGCCGCCGAGCCGCCGCCCGACGCCGGCGTTGTCGCGCCCCTTCGACCGGAAGATTTGCTTCCAATCTACGACGACCCCCGTGGGCTAATGATGCATCGCCACCGAATCGACGGCCGCTGGTTCCTGACCCAGGTCAACCCGATGACGGGCCAGCCCCAAACGATGGAGCTGTCGGCCCAGCAGCGCGGCCAGATCCAGCAGGAGCTCGCGGGCAGTCCGCATTGGATCGAAAAGGAGTGGGACGTGAACCCCGGCCCATCTTCGCCAATTCTCTGAGCGGCGATGCGCGGCGGCTCATCCCAATCGATCCCGCGACCTCGGACATGAGCTCGGCGACCGCGCGGGCGTGCCGGCCTGTGCCGGCGGATGTGTCGAGCTGTCGCCATAGCCCGCCGATCAGCCGCCGATGCCGCCGATAGGCTAGCTGTCGCGCCGGCACGGGCATTGCGATACGCGCCCCAATGCTACACTGCTTGTTTGGACCCACCCGCCAAGGACACTGGTCGCTCGAACGCGGGACACGGCTGAGTCCGGGAGCCTTGCACCGTCACACCCCATGGCGCGCCATCGCATACGTGCTTCTCGGGGGCTGCTTTGGCTCCTCCGCCGTTGAACCGGCCTGCGAGTCGCCCTGCGACCCCTCGTCGATCGCAATAGACTTCTGCTCCGCCGACGATTTCGATTGCGAAACGGCCACCGACTGCCGCGGCGAGCTCGTGTACTGCGAGCGCTCCTGCTGCGATGAGCCACCCGCGTGCCCACCGGGGAGCGAAGCCGTGCTGAGCTGCGACGGCCACGAGGGTTGCATCGAGCTCGCAGACTGCGGCGGGCTGACGCTTTATTGCGCACCGCGCCTCTGCCCCGAGCCGCGCTGCGAAGGAAACCTTCGCATCAGCGACATGGGCTGTGAGTCCGATTTCAGCGGCCGACCACCCGAGGTATGCCTCGAAGATACCACCTGCGACGGGACGCCCTTCTGGTGCTTCAGCCAAGGACTTGTCTGCAATGCCGTTGCGCCCGACTGCCCGGACGGCTTTCGGTCCGTAAGCTTCTGCAGCCGCATGAGGGATCCCGACTGCCAGGTGTTCGGGGGTTGCGCGAGCGACCGCTTCTGCCTTCCGGATACCTACACCGTGACGCCCGGCACCACGTGCGCCGGCGATGAGATCGAAAGTGACTCGCGTTGCGACACCGGCGAGTTCGAGCGCAGCGAATGCCGTCAACTGAGCGACGTGTGTGGGCAAGCCGTCTACTGCCGGGCCCGCGTCGCTTGCGACGGTCCTTTCCCTGAGCCCGTGTGTGCTGCGGATTTTACCCTCGCGTTCGACGCGCCCTGCTCACCGAGCGAACTCGAATCGGGCTCCTGCTACATCGTCTCTTCGGGGCCGCCGGGATGCGGCGGCGAAGCCTACTGCCGACGCGTGGAGGGTTGAGCGGGCGGATCGCCGCCTTGTTGCGCCGGCGAGCAACCCAGCTTCGACGATGCCTGCGCGCCGGACGAGCCCGGATGCCGACGATCGATCGGACCGTGCGGCGAGGTGCTGTATTGCCAGAACGACGTCGCCTGCGATCCGGCGCGGCCTTGCAGCGACGCCACCAGCGAAGTGCTCGCCTACGGGCCGGGCGAGTGTGGCGGTCGCGAGAGCTGCTACGAGTGGCGCTCCTGGGACGAACCACTGGATAGCATTATGCCACTTACGCGTCGTCTGGGGAGCATGTGGGTCGCAAAGACGCGCAGCTGTGCCTCGATGTGCCATTCGCTGGGCGACCCTCGCACGAAAACAGGCGCTTCAGCTTTGGCATCCGCATTGCGTAGGGCAGCACGATGAAACATGCGTGGCTGCTCCCCTGTCTGCTTTTCGGCTGCTTCGGCTCCAGCTCTGCTGGTGAAAACATGTGCGACTCGCCCTGTGAGCCGGGGTCCTTCGCCGTGGACCTGTGCGAACCGGGCTTTCGCTGCGAAGCGATGACGGACTGCAACGGCGAGCGGGTTTTGTGCGAGCGCTCCAGCTGCGACTCGCCGCCGCCCGTGTGTCCAGATGGATCGCGCGCCGTGCTCGCGTGCGCCGACGATGAAGACTGCGTCGAACTCTCCGACTGCAATGGGCTTACGCTTGCCTGCGCCTTTGACCGCTGCGTGGAAACGCCGCGCTGCGAGCTCGACCTTCGCCTAAGCGACGTGGGCTGCCCGCGCAGCGCGGACGTTTGCCAATCCGAGCGCACCTGCGATGGCCAGGCCTATTGGTGCTTCAGCCAAGGCGCAACCTGCGACGCCCTCACGCCCGAGTGCCCCAACAGCTTCGACGAAGTCGCCTTCTGCTCCCGCGAAGACTCCGAATGCACCGTCATCGAAGGCTGCGATCACGATCGCTTCTGCGTCGAAAGCGACTGCGGCCTCGACATGTTTCCCCGCACCTGCACGCCCGACGAAGTGCAGAGCGACGTGCCCTGCAGAGCCGGAGAGGACGGTTGCTACGCCCTCTTCGAGACCGAGTGCGGAAGCGCTTACTGCCGACCCGCGTCGGCCTGCGAAGGCCCCTTTCCCGCGCCGATCTGCGGTGCGCCCTTCGACCCCGTGCCGAGCTTCAACATGCCGTGCACCGAAGACGAAGGCGAAAGCTGCGCCGAATTCGTGTGGAGCCCTGCTCCCGAGTGCGAGCCGAGAGTGTACTACTGCCGTCTCGCGCCCTGAGCTGACTCGGGCGAATACTGCCCACGACGTCCACTAATCGAAGCCAGCGAAACGGCCTACGGCGATATGATGCCGCACGCCCCGGACGACGCGATGGAATAATGGTTTCAACGGCTTAGAGAGGTCGACGGCACCGCGACAAATGCGCGCCAGTGGCGTGATTGCCGCGTGTGAGCACACACACGTACATTCATCACGTGTCGCGGATTCCCCCCTTCGTTTGCCTTGTCGCCCTTGGTTGCACGGGCGACATCGGCGCCGCCAATCCCGCTGAGCTTGAGATCCCCGCGCCGGCCGAGCCGGACGTCGAGCCAGTCCTGCCTTCCGGCGGCTTTCTCGCGGAACAAGGCCTGACGCGCCTGTCCGCCCTTGAGCTCGACCGCAGCCTCGCGATTCTCCTTGGCGACGAAAGCCGGCCCTCCCGTGAGGTCCTTCCCGAAGACGCGCGTACGCCCTTCGACAACGACTACACCTCGCAGGAAGCCTCGAAGGCGCTCATCGAAGGCGAAGAGCTTCTGGCGCGCGAGGCCGCCGAACGGCTCATCGCCGATGCCGAACGGCGCGACCGTCTTATCGGCTGCACGCCGAGCGGGCCGTCCGACCGCGCGTGCCTTGCAAGCTTCGTGGAGACCTTTGGTCGCCGCGCCCTTCGGCGCCCGCTCACGGAAGACGAAGTGCGCTTCTTCGTCGACGGCCAAGTCGACGGAGAGGGCGAGTGGCCCGGCGGCCTTTCCATTGCCGAAGGGTTCGACGACTTCAACGAAGGCGTGCTCGCCCTCGTGCAGGTTTTTCTCCAGGACCCGGAGTTTCTTTACCGCGTCGAAGCGGGCACGCCCCACGAAGAGGCCGAAGGCGTCTTTCGGCTGAACGACTACGAGATCGCGACGCGCCTGAGCTTCTTCCTTTGGGGATCGATTCCCGACGACGCGCTGCTGGACGCTGCCGAGCGCGGTGAACTGACGGACGCGGACGGCCGCCTCGCGCAGGCCGAACGGTTGCTCGGCGACGCCCGCGCCCGCGAGCGCTTCGCGCTCTTTCACGCGATGTGGCTCGGCTATGAAAAGCTGCTTCCCGGCAGCGAGCTGGGCAACGCCATGCGCAACGAAACGCGCGCGCTCACGGACCGCGTGCTCTTCGAAGACGAAGGCCCCTGGCAGGATCTCTTTCGCTATGAGCGCACCTACGTGAACGCCCTGCTTGCGGAGAACTACGGCATGCCGGAGCCCGAAGGCAACGGCGATTGGGTCGACTACGCGATGGATGAACGGCGCGGCCTGTTCGCCCACGGCAGCTTCCTGTCGATCGGCTTTCGCGCCGGCGATACGAGCCCCGTCATGCGCGGCTTGGCCATCGCGCGAAACGCCTTCTGCCAAACGATCGACCCGGCGCCGCCCGGCGTAAACACCGACGAAGGCCCCGTGTCCGACGCGCTCTGCAAGCCGGAACGCTACGCGGCCCACAGCGAAGGCGGCTGCGCAAGCTGCCACCTGCGCATCGATCCGATCGGCTTCGGCCTCGAAGGCTTTGACGCCCAGGGTCGTCATCGCGAGTTTGAAGTCGACGACCCGCAGACGGACGACGACGAGTCCACCTGCCGCATCGAAGGGCGCGGCGAGCTGAACGGCGTCGGCGAGTTTTCCGGCCCCGGCGGCCTCGCCGAACTCGGCCTTTCCTCAGGCCTGCTGCGCAGCTGCTTCGTGACGCACGTGCACCGCCTGCTCGTCGGCCGCGGTGAGCTTGGCCACATGGACCAAGCCGTCATCAACGAGCTCGACGCGCGCTTGCCCGAGGGCGACTTCTCGCTTCGAGACGTCATTCAGGCGGTCGTTCGCCACGAGAGTTTCACGCTGCGGCGCACCGAAGGAGAAGGCGAATGAGTTACGGACTGACCCGACGCGCACTGCTTCGCGGCCTTGGCGGCGTGGCGTGCGCCCTGCCCGCCCTCGAGCTCTTTGGCGACGAAGCGCAGGCTCAGGACGATCGACCGCCGCGTTTTGTGCTGCTCTACGGCGGCATGTCGACGGGCCGCGACAACCAGCCCCGAAGCCTGATTCGCCCGGAGAACCTCGGCGCCGGCTACGACCTGCCGCGCGCCCTTCTGCCCCTTGGTGGCGGCGCCCTTCCCTGGGGCGGCATGGGCGACGACGTGCAGGACGACGTGTCGATCGTCACGGGCCTGAAGGTGCCCTGGGGCGAAGGCAACGACATCCCGCCGGGCGGCCGCTCCGTGCACTTTCACTACAACACGGCGGAGCCGCAGACGACGGGCGTTCGCCGCGGGCCGGACCGCTCAAACGGCGAGGCCGCGACCACCGCCGACAACATCGTTGCCGACGCCATCGGCGCCGACCGTCCGCACCGCAACTTGAGCTACCGCGTTCAAGCGGCCCGCTACATCGCGGGCGGCAACGCTACCGGTGGCGGCCTCGACGCGCTCTCCCTGCGCCGCCGCGAAAACGGATCGCTGCAGAGCATCGATGCGGTCTCAAGCCCGCGCCTCGCCTACGAATCGCTCTTCAGCGGCTTCGTGCCGGACACGGGCGCGCGCGACGAAGCGATCGCACGCCTCGCGCAGCGCCGGCACGTGCTCAGCGCCGTGCGCGCCCGAACGAACCGCGTCATGCCGCGCCTCGGCGCCGCCGACCGCATTCGCCTGGAGCGCCACTTCGAAGAGTTGAGCGAACTCGAACGGCGGCTCGCCAGCATTCCCGAACCGGGCGGCGGCGCCTGCATGCTGCCCACCAGCCCCGGCGAAGATCCGCCCTTGGCCGACGGCCATAACCTCAACGAAGACGGCAACCTTCGATTCACTGCGGGCCGCGGCTGGAGCGAAGAAACGGTTCGCGGCAACGCGATGATCGACATGGTGCGCATGGCCTTCGCGTGCGATCTCACGCGCTCGGCGGCGATCCGCATTTCGCTCGATCAAACGTTTCTGAACGGCGAGAGCGCCGTCGGCGCCGGCTCGGACATGCATCAGACAACACACGGCGGCGGCCACGCCGACGCCTGCAGCGATTCGATCGGCTGGCACGTGTCCTTCTTCTCCCGCCTCGTCCGCCAGCTTCGCGACACGCCCGATGGAAGCGGCAGCTTGCTCGATCACACGGCCGTCGTGCTGCTCTTCGAGGGCGGCTTCGGCTACGACCCGGAGGGCGTGAAGAACAACGCCGCCCACTCCACCGAAGACATGCCCGCCCTTGTCGCCGGTCGCGTCGGCGGCCTCCGCGGCGGCGTGCACATCAGTGCCATCGATTCCCATCCGGCCCAGGTCGTCGCGTCGTGCATGCAGGCCGTGGGCCTCGAAGATCGCCTTGGTGAGGTGAGCGGCCGCATTCCCGAACTCTTCGTCTAGACCCAATGCCCTTCGGATAAGCCCTGCGGGCCGCGGGACCGCCGCCTTTAGCGTGTACGGGTGAGTGTGATGAGTGACATGTGCGCGTGATGAGTGAGGTGTGCGCGTGATGAGAGGTGTGTGCGCGATGGGTGAGGTGTGCGCGTGATGGGTGAAGGGTGGGCGAAAACCTCGCTCGGGCGGCCGTCATCGAACACATCACCCCTCACTCTTCAAACTCGACTCTTCACGCTTCACGCTTCACCCTCACGCTCACGCAGGATGAGTCTGACGGGTTCCTGCCAGGGTCGCCTTAAACGAATGGCATTGCGACTAGACCGCACGACAAAGGTTTTGACCGATTGGGTCCTGCAAACCTCCGGCCCGTGCGGAAAAGCGCTACCGCGTGCTCGGGGCCGAAGGAAGGACTGCCACAGTAGGCGGACGTAGGGCGTGCGCTTCGGGTACGCTTCCGATGTTCCAGCGGCTCATTCACCCATGACGCTCACCTTCGACCGAGCGGCCTACGGCCATCGCGCTTCGCCCTTTGAAGGGTCGCTGAGTAAGGACTTCGCTCAAGACTGGCGGCAGATCTCAGGCCTTCGTCATATCGACGCCGCCCTTTCGGACGACGGTCGCCATGTGCTCGAACGCATCGCTCCCGGCGATATCGACGCGCGCCTTGCAGCCGGCCAAACGATCTGCGCGGACATCACCACCGAACCGAGCGTTCGCCTGCTGCTGGATACGCTCTGCGATTTTCTCGGCACCCCCAAGGGCGGCTTCGCCAAGCTCTATGTATCGCCCAATGGCGCGGGCTTTCCACTGCACTTCGACCCGCACCATGTGTTCGTCGTTCAGTGTGCGGGCGAAAAGCGCTGGACCCACGGCGTGACGCCAGCGCTGCCAAACGCGCGGGAGCCCGGCCGCATGGGCGAACACGGACCCGTCTTTGGCGGAAGGCTCGATGGTGCACCCCTCGTCGGAAAAGCCGGCGCTGTCGAAGCGCCGACGGACCTTGCGGAAACGAGGCTTACGCCCGGAACGGGCCTCTACCTTCCGCCGGGCACCTGGCACCGGGCCGAAGCTGTGGGCACGTCCATCGCCGTAAGCCTCTCGCCGCCCCGCTTCACGCCCTTCGCGCTGATCCAAGAGTGGCTGGAGGCGCGCGCCCTCGTGCACCCGGAATGGTTTGCGGACCTACCGCTGCATGAAGCGGGAAGCGCCCGCGCAAGCAGCACGAGTGAGCACCGGCTAAGCGACGCCCTCGCCACAATGCGCGACGAGCTGAATGCGCCCGCGCAGCACTGGGTTCGACGCTGGCTCGCCGCGCTCAGCGTCGAAGGTGAAGGCACTCGCGCCGAAATCGGCCGAAGCACGAAGCTCACCCGCGTATCGCCCCTCGCCTACATCGAGGACGACGCAGCGCTCGTCTTCTACGGCGGCGGCCAAGAGTGGTCGCTCCCGCCCAAAGCGCGCCCGTTTTTGGACGGTTTGGCAGGAACCCGGGCCTTTACCGCCGAAGACGTCTTGCTCTGGGACGATGCCCTTCGCTGGCCCGCGGCCAAGGAGCTCCTCGAAGCGCTGCTCGATGGGGGTCTGCTGCGCCGAACGCGGCCGTAGCGGCCTAGGGCCCCTAGAGCGCCCTGCAGCACGCACGTCCGCCACGCTCGGCGAGCCGTTTCCCTTCGGCTGCGTCGAAGAAAGCTCGGGCCGCACCCATTGCGTACCATAATGCAACTTACTAGAGTACCCCCATGGACCGAACGCGCTTCACGACCTCACCGTGTTCGATCGCCCGCTCGCTCGATGTGCTGGGCGATTGGTGGACGCCACTCATCATTCGCGAAGCGATGTACGGCGTGCACCGCTTCGACGAGTTTCAGTTCAACCTGAACATCGCGCGCAACATCCTAACGCGGCGCCTCAAACTCCTCGTCGAGCAAGGCGTGATGGAAAAGCGCCCCATCGAGGGCTCGCGCCGCAAGGGCTACCACCTCACGGACAAGGGCTACGACGCGGCCAAGGTGCTGATGGCCCTTCGGTCCTTTGGCGAACGGTGGACCTTCGACGGTGAGCAGCCGATCCTCCTCTACAGCCGCACCACTGGAAAGCGCGTGGAACCGGTGCTCGTCGACCGCGAAACGGGCGAGCCCGTGGACGTTCGCGATCTCTACGCCGGTCCCGGGCCGGCCTTTCCCAAGTCTGAAAAGGCCAAGCGCTACCGTTTCCGCGAATACTACGAGCGCGCCGAAGGCGCCGAGTGATCACCGCCACCTACGCGGCGGTCCTGGCCATTCTCTTCGGCGCGCTCAGCATTCGAACGCTGCGCCTGCGACGCCGCTTTGGGGTCGCCATTGGCCCGGGCGAGCGCATCCTTCACCGCGCAGTGCGGGCCCATGCCCACTTCGCCGAGTACTGCCCGCTTATCCTTTTGCTTTGCTACTTCGTCGAAGTGCGATTTGCATCGCCCATTTGGATGCACGGTCTGCTGGCGCCGCTCGCCGTCGGCCGGGTGGTGCACGCCATGGGCATCAGCCGCGAACCGGAAGACTTTCGCTACCGGGTCGCCGGCATGTCGATCACTCTGACAATCCTGTTCATCGCAGCGGGCTTCCTGCTTCTCGGTCCGTGGCTCGTGCCGTAGGCCGCGATTCAGTGGACAAGCCGAAGGAGCGATTCCAGCGAATCGGTGAGCGGGGTACGCGCGCGCGTGTCCCAGTATTCAAGGAAGAGCGAGCCGTCTCGATTGTCGAATAGCAAGGTATCGCCGTTCGCTTCCAAGCCGAGGGGTACCAGCTCTGGAGGCGCATCCGGGAAGGACTCGTGGTAGCCGCGGTACTTCTCCGTAAGTCCCCGAAGGCCTTCACCGGGCATCACAGGCTCGAGCGTGAGTCCCCACTCGCCGAAGCCGATGTCCAACGAGCAGAACCACCAGCTGTTGAAGTACGCGCGAAGCGAGGCCCGCGGCGATGGCAGCCGGGGCAGCAGCTGCGTGAGATCGCTTGTGCCCCTAGCCTTGGGCGCCGGGGTCCACGGCGCTTCGCCGTCGGCCTGCAGGTTGAGGTCAAAGATCACCGGCTCCGCATCGGGATAGAGCATTTCGAACACCGGCCCTTGTCCCGTCGCTCGGACCCAGGCCTGCGCCTGGTGCTCAAGCGCCGCACCTAGCGCCGCCGATGTCGCGTCAAACTCGCTCTGCTGTTCCATCCGAGAGGTGTGTACCGCTTCTCCACCTGAAAACACAGGTGCAGCGACGAACGTTCCCGCGCGAACTCACGAACCGTGCCTTAGGGTCGGTCGTAGCCGTACATGCTGTAGCGCCACGGCGCAGCGTCGAGGTGCAGGTGATCGCGATGACGGGGGCGCGGCGGGCCGACGATGCCGCGAAAGATCTCCGGCCGGCCGCGCAGCTCGTCGGCCAGCCGATGAAGGAACTGGGCGTGATACGCATCGCGCGCCCGGCGCGGGCCCCAATGCTCAAGCACGGTGATGCGAAAGGCGCGGCGCATGCGGCGCGGCATGCCTTCGGGCATCGCTTCACCGCGGCCAAGACGCGGGAACTCGAATCCCTGAAGATCGAGTGCGTTGCCAAAGGCGTGCTCGCTAATGCGCGCCCGGCGACCGCGGGCAGCGCGGCAGTTGTAGGCGCCGCGGTGTCGAAGACGGCGCGGCAGGCGGCCGTAGTGCTCCATCGCCAGGTCCGTTACCAGGGCCTCAAAGCGCTCGAGCCGCGGCACGAACGCCGCGTTCACGCGCACGCTGCCGGCGTAGCGAATCTTCGAGCCGCGGTAACGCACGAGCGAATCGGTGGGGCAGTCGGGCCGGCCCGGCCGCTCCAGGAAGCGCGGCGTTTCGTCGAGCGCGTACGCGTCACGCGGCCAACCGTCGAAAAAGCTGAAGAAGTTCACGTCCTGGCTCAAAGCAAGAGCGGGAAGAAGCAGCAGGGCTGTGAACAGGAGGCGGCGCATGAGCGGGAACCATAGGAGCCTAGGGCGCAGAACGTCTCGTGTCCCGAAACGCCCAAAGGTTCCCGGTCCTTCCCAGAAAAAGAAGGTGCCCCATCCGCCCATCAATAAGGGTGGATACGAGCCCATTCAGAGCCTTCGCTGAAACCGAAAGACCACCGTGCCGCCGCTGCCATCGTCGCAAAGTTCGACGTTGATGCCGCGCAGAAGCGCCGGACGCGCGCGGATGCACGCAAAAAACGGCCTACGTGCTCGAAGACGGAGCCCGGATGCACGAGTCGCATTTTGAAGTGCGGCTACTCACAGGCCCATTCCACGCGCGACGCGGGACGCATCGAAAGCGTCGGCAACGCGCTCACGCCTCAACGTGGAAACTCAACATCGCGCGGCCAATGGCTAGCCTCGCCGAATGGCAAGAGCACTTCGGCTCAACAACCTGCTTCGCGCGTTCTTCGACCAGCTCGATGCGGCCGAAATTGAGATCGGAGAGCTGGCGGATGATGGCTATCAGATTGCGGCCATCACTCCACACCTCGCCATCGAAGTGATGACGTCGTTCTTTGTGGAGCGTCCGCTCGCCCCTTCCAAAGCCGTTTCAAAGGGTGTCGCCCAGGACGACTTGCTCTTTCAGATCTGTCCGGCCTCGATGATGGCGGTACTGCACGGACCCTCCCACGGCCCCGTCGTGAACATCACCCGGCAAGCCTACCGCGGTGCGGGAAAGTCGGTGCAGCTGGGGTTGGACGTGCTTCTGGAGGAGTCGGTCGGTAAGGCCTTCGACTGCTGGCAGTCGAAGGCAACGAGTCTCGAAACGTTCATCGCCGACATCCACGGCCAGCTTGAGGCCCGTGGCGTGTTGAACGCGAATGGGCGAGGGCGGTTTCACATCAACCGTTTCTGACCGGCTGCGAAAGCCCACCCGCGGAGGAGATGAGCTAGGCGGCGTTTTCCGCCGGCGGCTCCGGATCGTCGGCGGGCGGCGATTTCATGATGGTATCGATCTGCGACATGCAGCTCTCGATGCCTTCGCAGAGGCACTCCTTGGGCACCACGTCGGGAATGATGTGCACACGTTCGAGCATTGCCTTGGGCTGCTCGTGTAAGCCCGTCATCAGTACCTTCGTGCCTTTTTCGCGGAGGTCGAGCAGGAGCTCCTCGAGCGCATAAAGGCCTGATTGATCCATGTAGGGCACGCGATCCATGCGGATCAGGAGCACGCGGGTCGACTCGGGCAGCGTGGAAGCGAGCTGCCGAAAGCCCGCCGCCGAGCCGAAGAAGAGCGGCCCGTAGAGATGCTTGACGAACACCTCATCGACCTGCTCGACCTCGCCTTCGTCCTCCCAGGCGGGCTCCCGCGTCGACGCTGCCTCCGGTCCCTTAGCATCGATCTGGCTGCGCTCCTCCGACAGGTCGCCGACGCGCTTCATGAAGAGCACGCTCGCGAGCACGATACCTGCGCCAACCGCGTGTACGAGGTTGCCAAACACGGTCCAAACGAGCACGACGAGCATGACCACCGTATCGGCGCGCGGCACGACCTTCATGTGCTTGAAGCCCTTCTTGTCGATGATGGCAATGCCGACGCTGATCAGCAGTCCGGCAAGCACGCTCAGCGGAATGTGCGCTGCCAGGCTTCCCGCGCCCACCAAAACGAGCAGTTGAAACACGCCGTGCACAATGCCCGAGAGCCGCGTCCTGCCGCCGGCGTTGATGTTGACGACCGTTCCCTTGGTCGCGCCCGCACCGGGAATGCCGCCGAACAGCGCCGCGATCGTGTTGCCGATTCCTTGCCCGATCAGCTCGCGGTTGCTGTCGTGCCGATCCTTCGTGAGGTTGTCGGCGATCACGGAGGTGAGCAGCGAGTCGATCGAACCGAGGAGCGCGAGCGTCACGCCGGACTGCACGATGAAGGAGAGCACCTCCGTCGAAGGCAAGTCGCCGAAAAAGCCCGTGAAGACGTCGAGTCGAAGCGATGGGAAACTCGTAGGAATGTCGCCGATCGTCGGCACATCGAGTCCCATCGCCACGCTTGTGAGCGTGCCGACCAAGAGCGCCACAAGGACCGAAGGCACCTTCTTTGTGATCTTTGGAAAGCCGTAGTTCACGAGGATCGTGAGCACGCCCAGGCCAACCGCGGCCACGTTGAGGGCGGCGATCGGTTCGTCGATGCGGGTGAACACCTCGACGATGGACTTCGGCGAACTCGAACCCAGCAGCGGCCAGAGCTGAAGGAAGATGATGATGAGCCCTACGCCGCTCATGACGCCGGAAACGACGGGATACGGAAAGTACTTCACGTACTTTCCGACGCCCAAAACCCCGAGCAAAATCTGAAAGATGCCGCCCGCTAAGAACGCAAGCAGTACGATCCCCAAGCCCGCCTCGACGTCACCCGCCTTCGCGACTGCGTACGCCACAATCGACGCCGACACGACCGTCATCGGACCGGTTGGGCCAGACGCTTGCGTCGGCGTGCCGCCAAAAGCCGCTGCAAAAATACCGACGGCGATCGCGCCGTAAAGGCCCGCCGTTGGGCCGAGCCCCGACTGCACGCCAAAGGCGAGGGCCAAGGGAAGCGCGATGATGCCGGCGACAAAACCGCCGGCGAGGTCGCCCTTCAGATTCTTCATGTCGTAGGCCAACGCTTTCCCCTCCTTCGGGCCAGCAATGCGAAACGTGAATGCCCGGCCTTGGCCGAGCGGAACTTCAGCCCTGACCCTGGGCGAGCGAATAGCCGCGCACGCCGTCATGGGTGCGCAGCCATTCGGCGCCGCAGATTGGGAACATCTCCGAGCACGCTTCTAGCAAGCGGCAGATCGCGCTCTGCGTCACCGCGGTGCCTTCGAAACGGCAACGATGGTGGTCAACGCCGTCCGTAAGCGGCGAGCCCGTCGGCCACACCTGCGTGCCGCGGTTCGAAATCATGATCAGCTTGAGCGAATCGGAGTTGAGCGTTTGCAGCTGCTCCGCCACGGCGGAAGGTGCGAGGCCCGACTCCAAAAAGATATCGACGCCGTTGATGACCGTTTCCTTCGGCGCCGGGCTGACGCGCATCACCATTTCGCTGCGCGGCGTAAAATCCGTGCTCTTCGGCGCTTCCACCTTGGGCAACTCCATCGAGGAGAGCGTTTCGATCATCTCTTCGACAAACTTCGACGTGCGGAACGCCGGCGGCGGTTCGCCCGACTCGCTCGGCGCATGCATGCGCGTGAGGGTCTTGCCCACCGCATCTTCGATCAACGTGGCGTGCTCCGTCAGACCCAGATGGTTGAGCATCATCGTGCCGCTCAAGAGCAGCGCGGTGGGGTTTGCCAAGTCCTGGCCGGCGATGTCCGGCGCCGTTCCATGGACCGCCTCGAAGATGCTGATGCTGTCGCCGAGGTTGGCGGAAGGTGCGTAGGCGAGACCGCCCACGAGGCCCGCGGCAAGGTCCGTGAGAATATCGCCCTGAAGGTTCGGCATGACGATGACGTCGAAGTCCGTCGGCCGGTACACCAGGCGCATCGCCATTGCGTCGATGATCACATCGTCCGCTTCGAGCTCGGGGTAGTCCTTCGCGATCTCGTAGAAAGTGCTGAGGAAGAGCCCGTCCGTGAGCTTCATGATGTTGGCTTTGTGGCCACAGGTGACACGCTTATGGCCTTCGCGCTTGGCCATCTCAAAGGTGTAGCGGTGCACCTGCTCGCAGCCCGGACGCGAGATCAACCGGCGGCACTGGGCCACGTCGTAGGTCTGCATGTGCTCGATGCCGCCGTACGTGTCCTCGATGTTCTCGCGAACCATCGTGAGCTCGAGTCCGTCGCTCTTGAGCGGCGTTTCCACGCCAGGTAGCACCCGATACACACGCTTGTTCGCAAACGTGCCCCACATCTTGCGGGCCGTAACGTTCACGCTCTTGTAGCCACCGCCCTTGGGCGTCGCCATCGGGCCTTTGAAGAGAATGCCCGTCGACTCGACGGAGGTTTTTGCTCCGGGACTGATGCCTGTTCGGTCGCCCGAAAGGGCGACCCGTTCGCCCATTTCCACGTGCTCGTACTCGAGCGGCACACCGGCCTTTTCAAAGATGCGAAGCACCGCATCCATCACCTCGAGCCCAATTCCATCGCCCTTCGCGACCGTGATCTTCATGCGCCTTTGTGCCTTTCCGCCCCAGTTTCGCGCAGACGATGGGGTGAGCTCTCATGTAGAACCAGTATGAAAAATCAACGATAATGTAGGTAGGACCTACATATGGAATGGCTCAACTACCATCATCTGCTCTATTTCACCGCCGTAGTGGACGAAGGAGGCCTCGCCGCCGCCGCCGATCGGCTCGGTGTCACCCACCCGACGGTGAGCGAACAGGTGAAAAAGCTGGAGGCCCAGCTGGGCCTCCAGCTCTTTCACCGGAAGGGCCGACGCCTTCAGCTCACCGAGGACGGCAAGATGGTTCACGGCTACGCCGGTCAGATCTTCGGCATTGGCTCGGCACTGCTCGAAGCCGTCGAAGGGCGCCGCGTCGGCAGCAGCGTGCTCTGCCGCGTCGGCGTCGACAGCGTGCTGCCGAAGCTGATGGTCTCTCGATGCTTGGCGCCCATGGTCGACGGCCTCGGCTCAGCCCTTCGTTTGCGCTGCGTCGAAGACGAGCGCGCAGCCTTGCTCACGTCCCTTCGGGGACGTCAGCTCGATCTGGTGCTGAGCGACGGTCCCGCCGCCGCGGCGGTCTCGAGCCCGCTCACAAGCACGCGACTCGCCACGAGCAAGCTTGGCCTCTTTGCGGCGCCCGCCCTCGCGAGAGCGCTCAAGGAGCGCTTTCCCGAATCGCTCGACGGGGCACCTTTTCTCCTGCCCATGCCCGCCACGCGGTTCCGTCGTGACCTCGAACGCTGGCTAGGCAGCCACCGCCTTCGTCCGCATGTCGCCGCCGAAATGGAAGACAGCGCACTGATCAAGATCTTCGGCCAGGAAGGCCGCGGCGTGTTCGCCACGCCGCTCTCCATCGCCGACGAAGTCATCGACCAATATTTCGTGGAACTCGTCGGCGTGGCCGAAGGCGTGACCTCCAGCGTGTTTGCGATCGGGCGCGACGAACCGCACCGCGCCGTCGACCTCGTCCGCGATGCGGCGCGCGCGGATTGAGTCGCCAGACGACTTGAACAGCGCGTTTCTCCGCACCGGTAAGACGCAACGGGTGCGCTGCCGTATTTTCGAGCGCGAATGCTGGGCGCTTACCGGCGGCGACCCGCCCGTCGGCGCGACCGCGCAACGAGTCGCGCCAATCGCGCACTGGTCCACCGCTCAACCGCCTCCGAATCCGGATATACATTTTCCGCGCAGGTACGGGTAGATGGCTGAAATTCGCGCGTAGCGATTGGTTCGTCGCTCGTCGGGCTAAATATCGACACCCGCGTGCGATGTCGGATAGGCCGATGGGTGATGGACGAGCCATCGTCGGTGATATTGCCGTCGGACCAGAAGGTGACCTGCGTCGCACGACGCACGATGCGACAAGTGTCCGCATCACGCGGACTGGACACCACCTCTTCGACCGCGATAACCGAGGCGTCCGTCAACGTCGCA
>JBCCRV010000021.1:0-22760 GCA_039201085.1 Myxococcota bacterium
TCACGATGCGCTTCGCACGCTCGTGGTCATCGCCCGAGTAGAGGCGGCGCCCGGCCAAGAGCTCGAACATAACGACGCCAAGGGCAAAGATGTCCGTGCGCGCGTCCGCTGGCGTGAACTGGAGCACCTCCGGCGCCATGTAGCCAAGCTTGCCTTTGAGAATGCCCGTGCTCGTTTGGTGGGAGGTGCCCGTGGCGCGGGCAATGCCAAAGTCCGTGACGCGAACGACGCCGTTATGGCCGATGAGCAGGTTGTGCGGCGACACGTCCCGATGCACGAGTTCGAGCGGCTTGCCGTCGTAGCCGGCCTGATCATGCGCCTCGGCGAGGCCCGCTGCGGCCTGTGCGACCACGTCGACGACCACCGACACGGGAAGAAGCACGCCGGAGCGGCGCGCGTGGCGCAGGAGGTCGTTCGCCGTGACCCCGTCCACGTACTCCATGACGAGAAAGGGGCCGTCCCGATCCTCACCGACGTCGAGTACGGAGACGACGTTGGGATGGTGCACCAGGCCCGCGAGACGGGCTTCCTCGATGAACATCGAGCGGCAGCTTTCATCCTCGCGAATCGAAGGCTTGAGGCGCTTCATGGCGTAGAGCCGGCGAAAGCGGCCGCCCTCACGCACGCAGAGATCGACGAGACCCATGCCCCCTTCGGACAACCTCATTAGGTGCCGATAGGTGCCGCCGCCCGAAGGCGTGGTTGCGTCGAGCTCGCTCACGCCGCCCATGATAGCAGCGCTTGTTCCACGGGCTTCCCATTTGTGGCGCTGAGTGCCGGTTTTTCGCGCCCATTGGACGCGCGCTGGGCGCGTCAGGTAAGGGCGTTGAAGTCGTCTGACCCGGGCGCGTCGATGGCGTCCCCGTCGCGGCCCACGGCTCGAACGCATCGGTCGATGGCGCAAACAAAACCCCCGGCGCACTCGCAAGGCAAGTCGTCGATGACGCTGCCATCGACGGAACAGCCGCTGAGAAGCAAGAGCAGCGAGAAGCGCGGGCCCATCCCCCTCAGCGTAGTGGGCCGCGTTCGCAGAAGCGAGAGTTCCGACCCGCGGAGGGCGCTACTGAAGGTTCATTTGAAACGGCGTTGCACCGCCCGCTTCGTTCCAGCCGTAGTAGACGTCCGGTCCGCGCGGCGAGTCATCCAGCACCAGTCGGTGCGTGAAGGGCTGGGGGCCATCGACGGGTTCGATTCGATAGGACGTCGTGTGCACTTCTTCGCGGCCGGGAAAGCGGAAGCGAATCTCATCGCCCGTGGCTTCAAAGGTAAAGAGTTCAAACTCGCCTTCAAAGACGTTGCGGTCCTGGTGCACCCCGCCGCCCATCGAGGGAACGAAGCGAAACACGTGAAGGCGATCGTCCTTCGATTCGGGCCAGGCGTCGATCCAGTTCCGATCGATCAACTGGGACGCGGCTTCCTGCGGCGTAAGCGAAGGAGCCTCGCCGCTGCACGCGGCAAGAAGAAGAACGAAGGCGGAGATTGCGCGCATGACGTCGGCTTTAGGGTCAGTCGGCGACCGGTCCATGTGTGTCGACCCGCCACACGTCGCGTGGCGGGCCTCTTGCGCATCGAGGTCAGGCTAGCGTTCGACGCTTCGCATCGCCGCTTCCACCTCGTCGGCGACGGGCAAGAAGTACGCTTCGTCGCCGCCCGCTTCCACCGTTACCACCTGCCGGTCACGTCGACCCATCAGGTACACGGCGGCCCAGTAGATGTAAGGGCGTCCGCCCTCGACAGTTCGGGCGCGCAGCGCAATGCCTTCATGGCCGTCGTCGCTTTCAATCTCCAGGCGCTCAACCTCGCCGTAGGTCCGCTCCATGCGCGCTTCGAGGGCGCCCGCCCAAAAGGCAAGGTCGCCGTTTGGTCCGCGGTTGCGGTGCGAGTTGACGGCGATGACGACGCCTTCGGCGTTGGTCACGCGCACGTCGTAGTCGCCGTCGACGCGCGCAAAGCCCGAGGGCTTCTGCATGCTGGGCCCGCAGGCCACGGTAAAGGTGAGGGCGATCCAAAGTGCGGTGCGCATCAGTCGTTCTCCAGGTCGAGTAGGTTTTGAAGGCCCGTGCGGTTGAGCCATTCGATGGGCAGGGTTCGGGTGGTGGGCGAAACGGGCGGCGGTTCGTCGACGACAACGGGCGCGGCGCCCTCGCTTACGGAAACGGAGACCGTGCTCCAGGCGACGTGCGAACGCAGGAAGCGAAGGCGGCCGCGGGCGGCGTCGATGGTGGTGGTGATGCGTCCGATCTCGCCTTCGATGCGCAGGATTTCATCGAGGGTGGTGGCCCGTTCGAGCAGACCGCGCATGCGTTCGAGCAGGGCGGTCATGCTTTCAATGCGCACCTCCAGGTCATGAAACTCTTCGGAGACGTCCTGCACCTGCACGCGGCGCTGGGTCACGTCGCCAAAGGTTTCGAGTTGGGCGACGATCGGATGAAACTGCGCCGAGGGAACGCGCAGCACCAGCAGGCCAGCGTCGCGCCTCGAAAGGTAGCCGCCGGCGGCGAGTGTCGCGGCCAGCATGCCGTCGAGCGTCGCCGTGCTCTCGCCGTGGTCCACGCGCATCGCGAGTTCAGCGCGGTAGATCAGGCGCAGCGGCCCGGAGGGGCCCGTCCCTTCGGCGGGCTGGCCGTTTGCATCGACGACGGGTTGAAGCGCTGCCTGCGGCGAATGGGCGGACGAAGGCGCAGCCATCGGAGGTGCCGCCTGCAGGTCCGCGCCGCCGTAGCCAGCCTCCTCGGCGCCGTAGTCCGCCTCCGCCGCGGGGGCGCCACCGTACATGGCGGCGCCTCCGCATCCGCTCAGTAGTGCAAGTAGGGTCCAGGTTCTCATCACGTTGCCTCCTGCGAACACAACGCGCCTCGGGACGGCCCCTTACACTTTTTTATTTTTTAGGATGAGCCCTATTGTGGGCAGCGTTCGTCGACGCGCTCGCGGGCGCGCTCACAGCGGCCTTGGCCGTCCGCGCAGCGCTCGACGGCGGGCTGCGAACCGTCGCTCAGCTCACAAACGCGCTCGGCGAGTTCGCAGATCGAGTCCGTCAGGTCACGCGCCGAGCGGCAGTTTAGCGTGGCGAGCTCGTCCGCCAGCGCCGCGTCTGCGTTCACCAAAGCTTCGAAGGAATCGTTCTCCCCCGGGCTAAGCGTCGGTTCTGCGCTGGCCTCTTCGCCGCCGGCGCTTTGAACGTCCGCGGTTTGCCCGCCAGCGCTTGGTTCGGCGGCGGTCTGCGGCGCGGCGCCGCCGCATCCGAGGGCGAGGATTAGAAGCGATGGGAAGGCGAAGGGCTTCATGGAGCGTCGTCGAGCATAGCACCGAGCATGGCGTCGTTGAGCAAGAGCGCCCGGTGGTAGTCCGACCCTGCGACGTCATCCCGGCCCAGATGTTCATTGGCCTGGCCCCGCACGATCCACAGGTTTGCTTCATAGAGGTCACCGCCACCAAGGGCGATGCCCGCGTCGGCGTGCCGAAGGGCCCCTGCGCCGTCGTCCAGCTCCAAGGCGAGGCGGGCGATTTGATAGTGCGCGTCCTGCCGAAGGGCGCGTACGCCGGAGCCGTTCGAATCCTGCACGCCCTCGCCGTCGGCTACGGGAAGCAGATGCTCCCGAGCCGCTTCAAGATCGCCTTCCACCCGGGCGGCATCCGCCGCTCGCTGCGCCTCTTCCACCGATCGAAGCCACCGCGCGTTCGGCGCCGAGCAGGCCCCGAGAAGCACGAGGCCGGCGATTCCGATGGCGGCGCGTACGTTCACGGGCGCGTCCCCTGAAGCGTTCCGAGGAGCTGCCGGCGGTGGGCGACGAGCGCTTCGTCGAGCGCCCCAGCGTCTTCGCCCCGGGCCGCCCGCGCCTGAGCCTGAAGGAGCTGCAGACTCGGCGAGGGTAGCGCGACTTCGGGCGTTTGAAGCAGCAGTACGGCTGCAGCCGCTGCAGCGGCGATCGCGCCGCTCAGCGCCGCGACCAGGCGCCGTTTCTCGCCGGACTGCTTCTCGCCGATCCGCGTCTTCGCCGCTGCACGCCCATCGTCCGAAAGGGCCGCACCGTCCGCCGCAAAGCGCAGCAGCGCCGCCGCTTCTTGAAGGGGCTCGGCCACGCCTTCGTCCGTGCCGCCCTCCAGCATGTTGGCCAGCGCGTCCGCTTCGGCGAGCTCTTCTTCCGTGGGAAGGTCTTCGTCTTCGAGCTCATTCATCGCCCAGTCTCCAGTTGGCTCGAAAGGCTTTCAGCGCGCGCAGAAGGAGCACGTCGAAGGTGCCGATCTTCACGTCGAGGGCGTCTGCACACTCGGCGCGTGGGCGCGCTTCGAGAAAGCGAAGCTCGATCGCGCGCCGGTAGCGCGGACGAAGGGATCCGAGCACCCGCGCGATCTCCGCGCGAATCGCGTCCGCGTCGTTCGCCGCCTGTAGCCGTGCGTCTGGCAGCACCGGTTCGGGAAGGAGCGGCGCCAGCATCGATTCGAAATTCGTTAGGCCCGTTTGCCGCCTTCTGCGCGCACGGTGCACGTCGAGTGCCTTGTTGGCGGCGATGCGGCAAAGCCAGGGATAAAGGCCCTTGCCCTGATCCTCGAAGCGCGAGAGGCGCTCGAACGCAGACGTGAAAGTGTCCGCTAGGGCGTCCTCGGCGGCGTCGGCCCGTCCGAGCTTGGGCATCAGCACCCGGCCGTAGATCAGGGGCGCGTAGGTCTCGTAGAGTTTGGCGAACGCGCTGCGGTCGCCGCGCTGGGCGCGCGCGATCAGGGCCGACTCGATGGAAACGGTCTGCTTCGGCAAAGACAACTCGCTCGTTCAACACTCGCACTCTCCAGCATAACGCGCGCCGGTAACAGAGCTTACAGTGTTGCCACCATTCTTCCGTGTTCGACAGTCAAAGTACGCGACCAACTCGACCGTGCGTCCACTTCCGTGCTCGCCAACCTTGCCGAGGGTGCGAGTTCAGCCCACCGGAAAAGGCGCGCTTCTACCAAATCACGCGTCGGTCGGCGATTGAAGTCGTCGCATGGCTGAACGTCAGCGCCGCAACGAGATCGATGGCAGCGTCCTCGAAGCAACGATGGTCGAGTGCGAAGCCGTCGTGGCGATGCCGGTCCGGCTCACCAAAGCGATTCGCCCAGTCGGGCAAGGGCATCCACCAAGGGCGGGGCAAGGGCACCCGCCTTCGGTGCAGCGCGGGGCAGGAAGATGAAAAGCAGCATCCTGTTGGCGACCGCTCCTTCAGTTTGCGGCGGGGCCGTGGTCGCGCGGGCGTCGCGCAAAGGGCAGGCGCGCGCGCGCCCGGCCTTCGCTGAATGCGAGGGCTTCGCGCCCGGCCTGTCGGCCGCTGTAGGCGCAGGAGGCAATGCCGGCGCTTCGCGTCGACGCGCCGCAGAGAAAGAGACCATCCACCGGTGATCGCACGGCAAAGCGAAAGGGAAAGGACTGATCGGGCGTATGCGCCGGGCCATAGATATTGCCAAAGGGCGCGAGCGAGTAGGTAAGGTTGGTTGCGGGCGTGCTCACTTCGTAGAAGATCAAATGCTCGCGCAGACCGGGGAGGTGGGCTTCGGCCTGGTCGATGTAGAACTGGGCGATCGACTCCTTGAGCGTTTCGTAGTCTTCGCCGCGGCGCTTGGTGCGCGTGCCGAACCAGCGCGCGTACGTTTCCGAGCTTGTGAGGGCGACCGTTTCGACCGTTTGCACACCTTCGGGGGCGAGCCTTCCGCTCGCATCCTTCTGCGTCGGCACGGTCAGGAAGTACGACCCCGCCTTTCGGTGATCGGCCATCGCTTCCGGACCAAAGCAAGTGTCGATGTCGAGGCTCTCATAGTTCCAGATGTTGCTGCTGCCGATGTGGCCCGTTTCAAGCTTGTCGCTCACGGCCATGAAGACGATGTTCGACGCGAGCGAATGCTCGATGCGGCGAACCTTGCGCTGCAGCCGCTGGCTGAAGTTCGACAGCCCCGCCATCTCGTAGGTCAGCACCGCTTGGGCGTTGGAAATCACGATCGCTGCGTCGACGATGCGCCCGTCCGCCAGCTGCACGCCGACGGCCCGTCCGCCGCGGTGCAGGATGCGCTCCACGAGCTGGTTGCGCTCCAGCGTCGCGCCGTGTTGCTCGAGTTCGCGCACGTAGGCGTCGCGAATCGCGCCGGCGCCGCCTCGAGGAAAGAAGGCCCCGCGCGCGTAGTGGCTTAGCAGCCCAAGGTGCATGATCGCCGAGAGCTTCGACGGCGGCGCGCCCAAGTCGCCCACCGGTCCGGCGAGGGCCGCCTTCGCGCGCGGATCGTCGAAGTAGTGGTCGAGCATCTCGCCGAGCGTGGCCCGAAACCAGCGGGCAAAGCGCGGCACGCTCCGAAGTTTGGAGAGCACGCCGGCCTTTGAGACAAAGGCGTCGAATTCCTTGAGTACGCGAAAGAACCGGTCGAGGGCCGGTCGCTCCCGTGGCAGGGCTTCCGCGAGCCGGTCGCGAAAACGGTCGAGGCCTACGCAGTTGGCGATCTCAAAATCCGGGAAGACGTAGCGATCGAAGGCGTCCGGATCGAGCTCGGCGAACTCGAGGTCGCCCATGCCCATGCGTTCGAAGAGCCGTCGCAGGGTGCCGCCCTCATGCAGTTCGCCGACGTAGTGGAGGCCGGGATCGAAGTGCACATGGCGGCGGGCGAAGGGGTTGAGGTAACCGCCGAACTGCTTGCCCGCTTCGAGCACGAGCACGCTGCGCCCGGCCATCGCCATCGTGAGCGCCGCCGTGAGGCCGCCAATGCCGGACCCGATCACGACGGCATCGAAGCGCTCACCCATCGGGTGAAGAATGCCAGAGTGTGGCACCGGCCGTCACGAACTGCGACGGTCTGCGTCGCCGCTGGCCAGACGACTAGCCATCGGAAGGCGGCAGGGTCTTGGGAAAGCTAGGCTTTCTTCCCGTGATGGAACGCATTTTCGGACGTGGCAGGCTGGCATGCTTGCTGCTCTACTCGCGCCCATGCGTCAGCTCTCGCTTCTTTGCCTTGCCCTTAGCCTTGCTTGCACCGCGTCCTCGAAGTCCGGCGGACCACTCGATGCGCCCGAAGGTTTTGCCACGCCGAGCGCCGACGGTTCCGGTCCTTACCAGGGCGAGCTGGCCCTTTGCGACGACGATTTTGGCGCCGAGCTTTCGGCCCGTGTGCCCCTTCACTTTTGGTCCTTCGACACCGAGGGCTGCGGCGAAGCGGCTTTTGACGTTAGCGGTGTTGGCCTGACGGACGCCTTCGTTCTCCTCTACCGCTGGAACGGCGTGCGCTGGAACCTCATCGACTACAACGACGACTGCGGCACGGACACCTTCGACAGCTGCATCGAGCAAACCCTGCCCGCCGGCCAGTACCTCGTGGGCGCGAGCACCTACGACTTCATTCGTCTGCGGGAGCCAACGGCGGGTGGCTACGTGCTGACGGCCGTATGCCGCGACGAAGGCCACTGCGGAAGCGAAGAACAAGCCTGCGGCAGCCGCGGCCTCGAACCCTGCGCGGCAGGCGAATACTGCGACTTCGAGCCGGCCGCGCTCTGCGGCCGCGCCGATGCGCCGGGTGTATGCCGCCCGCGTCCCGAGGCGTGTCCCGCCGTCGAAGCGCCCGTCTGCGGCTGCGACGGACAAACCTACAGCAACGCCTGCGTCGCCGCGGCCTTCGGCGTCAGCGCCGACTACGAAGGCGCCTGCGAGCCCGACGGCGTGGGCGAAGCCTGCGGCGGTCTGGCCGGTCTGAGCTGCGCGCCCGGATTGCGCTGCGACTACTCGGCTCATGAGGGGTGCGGCCTGGACTACGAAGGCGTCTGCGTCGTCGACGAAGCGCACGCTTGTTCCCGTGAGTACTGGCCGATGTGCGGTTGCGACGGCGTGACCTACTCGAACGACTGCGCGCGCATCGCCGCCGGCGTTGTGCTGGACCACGAGGGCGCCTGCGAAGTGCAGCCTGAGCCCGCCGGCGATGGCGAACTGTGCGGCGGCGAGAGCGGCATCGCGTGCGAAGAAGGCTTGCGCTGCGACCTCAGCCGTAACCTGGCTTGCGGCGAGAACCTTGAAGGCGTCTGCAGCGTCGACGACATCGTCTTCTGCCCAGCCGTCTTCGACCCGCAGTGCGGCTGCAACGGCGTGACCTATTCGAACGGCTGCGAACGTGCGGCCTCGGGCGTGGCCCTCGACCACGAAGGGGCCTGCGGCGACGAGGGCGCACGCGAAGGCGAGTTCTGCGGCGGCATTGCGGGCATCGCCTGCGGGCCGGGCCTGCTCTGCGACCTCTCGGCCAACGAGACCTGCGGCGCGGACCTCGGCGGCGAATGCCGCTCGAACGAGCCACGCATTTGCCCGGCCATCGCCGATCCCGTCTGCGGCTGCGACGGCCGCACCTACGGCAACTCCTGCGAGCTGGTGAACGCCGGCATGGCCCTCGCGTACCGCGGCCTCTGCGAAGTGCGCTAGGGCGTGTCTTCAAACTAGCGCTTGTGGGAACACACGCCCTAGACCGGGGTCAGTACACGTCCGCTTTGTAACGGTCTTCGGCCAGGAGCTTTTCGAAGTAGGCGTCGCCATCGCCGTGCTCGCTGGCGATCGCCTTGATGGCCGCAACGACCCCGGGTGCCATGCGTTTCGCATCGCCGCAGACGAACACGGACGCGCCTCGTTCCAGCCAGTTCCAGAGCTCGTCGGCGTTGGCGCGCATCTTGTCCTGGACGTACACCTTCTCCGTCTGGTCGCGGGACCACGCGAAGTCCGCGCGGGTGAGCGTGCCGGCTTCGAGCCAGCTTTTGATCTCCTCCTCGTAGAGAAAGTCCGCCGCTTCGTGCTGATGGCCAAAAAAGAGCCACGTGGGGCGCCGTTCACCGCTGCGATGGCGCTGTTCGAGGTAGGCGCGAAAGGGCGCGATACCCGTGCCTGGACCGATCATGATCACCGGGCGCTCGTCTTCCGGAAAACGGTAGGCATCGTTCGGTACGTGATGAATCGCAACGGTGTCGCCGACCTCGATATCGTCAGCGAGCCACCCGCTCGCGACGCCTCGTACGTGGCGCCCACCCCGCTCGTAGCGCACCGTTTCAACGGTGAACGCGACTCGGTCGCCTCCCGGCGCAGACGCGACGGAGAAGAGACGAGGCTGCAGCTTTCGCAGGCTGTTGACGAAGCGCTGCGCATCGAGGGCGCCGGCCGCGTTTTCGCTCAACAATTCCGCCACGTGCCGGTCCTTACGGTACGCCCGTACGGCGTCCCGACCGCCTTCGCGCGCTGCGCGCGCCGCGGCTCCCGGCGTACCTCGCTCAGCTACGTGCTCAAAAAGCGCGTCCGTGCACTGCAACAGGCAGCTTCGCTCGAGGGCCTTTTCAAGGGTGGTGGTGGCGCCGCCGAACTCGACGGCATCGTCGCTGCGCAGACCGGCAGAATCGATCACCTCTTGAATGGCGTTCCGGCTGTTTATGGCGTGGATCGCAAAGCAATCACCCACCTCGTAGTTCATCGCGACGTTGGAAAGATCGAGCTCATAGTGCATCGTTTCCTTCTTCGAGCCGGAGCGCGAGAGCAGCCTTTTTGCAACCAGCGGCGCCTGCGCCGTCGTTTCGCGGGGCGCGGGCGTGGGCGTTGGCGCGACGCGAGGAACGGAGGCGGCGCCCGGAGACGAAAGCCCGTGCTCTTGCAGGTACGACAGCGCTGACGCTTCGAACTTCCCATACCCTTCTTCGTAGTCGTCGTCGCAGTCGACACGGTCAAAGACCTGCGTAGCGCCAGCTTTGAGCATGGCGGCTTCGAAGTCCTTTCCGCATTGGGCAAAGCGGTCGAAGGTGTGGCTTCCGAGTCCGCACACCGCAAATCGAACCGCCGAAAGATCGATCGCGGACGTCTGCAGGTACGCCAGCAGTTCTTCCGCGTTGCTTGGCGGCCCGCCGTTTCCGTAGGTGCTCGTCACGATAAAGACGAGGGGATGATGGGCGATCGAAGGGCCATCGAACGCCATCATATCGATGACCTCCGACTCGAAGCCTTCGCTGTCCAGGGCTGCGGAAAGCATGTCGGCGCAGTACTCGGCGTTGCCGGTCTCGCTGCCGCAAAGAATAGGGATCGCTGGCATAATCAAGTGCGCTGGCGTCGATTTGCCCCGACGGCAAGATGGGCTAAGGTGATAATGAAAGTCATTATCACCTCATGAGCGCGGCGCAACCCCCCATTTCGGCCCTTTCCGCCGCTAATTCGAGTCCCGCGCTCCGTCTAGGTCGGGTTCCGATGGCTGCCCTCTTCATCGTTTTGCTGGCCTTTCCTGGACGCCTTGGCGAGGTCACGCGAAGCGTGCTCGTCGACGCATTCACAGCGGTCAGTTCGTTTGTGGCGGCCGCTCTGCTGCTCTTCTACGGGCTCGAGCGGGTTTTCGAAGTCGACATTCGGGCCAAGCTTCGACACGCCAAGTCGCTTCAGGTGCCCTTTGCGGCTGCGCTCGGCGCGACGCCGGGGTGCGGCGGTGCGATCATCGTGGTGGCCGCGTATTCCTCCGGCCACGTGACCTTTGGCGCCGTCGTGGCGACGCTCACGGCGACGATGGGAGACGCGGCGTTCCTGCTGCTCGCCACGCGTCCCGACGCCGCGGCCATCGTACTTCCCGTGGCGCTCGTCGTCGGCGTGGCCTCGGGCTGGTTCGTTGACCGCTTCTTGCCCATGTTGGGCGCAGCGCCGCGATCTGCGCTCCCGCCAGCACCTTCTACGGGCCGCGTTGGCTGGAAGCATCGGCTGAGCGTGACCTTCTGCGCGGCCGGGCTGATCGTTGGCGTCCTTGAGCTTCTTGCGGTGGACGTCGCGGCCGCCGTTGGCGACGCATGGCTCGCGGCGCTTGCCACATCAGGCACGCTGGCCCTTTTGCTGGTCTGGATCACCTCGCCGCTGCGTGCGGTAGCGAGCGTCGATGACCCGCCTGTCGTTCGTACGGCCGAAGAAACGGCCTTCGTGTCCGTCTGGATTCTCGCGGCGTTTCTTGCGTACGAATACCTCGTCTCCTTTGCAGGTCTCGAGCTAGAGCTGTGGTTCCAAGGGGCTGCGCCGCTGCTTCCGTTTATCGCGGTAGCCGTGGGCTTTATCCCGGGGTGCGGGCCTCAAGTACTGGTCGCTTCGCTGTTCATACAGGGCGTGGTCCCCTTCGCTGCGCTTATTGGAAACGCCATTTCCAACGATGGTGATGCACTCTTCCCGGCCATTGCCTTGGAACGCCGTGCGGCCCTCGTCGCCACCGCCGTTACCGCCGTCCCGGCGATCGTGGTTGCCTACGCGTTCTATTTCCTTCTCCCCGTTCTCCGCTAGATAGAGGGCGCGAAGCCCGCCGCTCTCGCGCCGCAGCTGTAATCGCCACCGCCCTTGGCGTGCTCCACGATTCACATGTGCGAAGCGCCATCGGAACGAGTTTACTGCTCCTCGCCTGTCAGGGTTCGATCGTGGGCGATGAACCCGGTGCCGGCCTCGACCCGCGTGTAGGTGTGGATCCGGAGGCACCGGGTGACGTTGCGCCGCCCACCGCCGATGAATGCGTCGGCGCCGCGCCGGACGCGGCGCCGGCCCGATGGCGCCGCCTCACCCGGCGTCAATACGCATTGGCGGTCGCGGACCTCTTTGGCGTATCGCCCAACCTGGCGTCCTTCGTCGCCGACGGGAGCGCCGGCGACAGCCCCTTCGCGGCCAACGTGGGCTTTCATGTGCAGGAGTCGCAGGTCGACGCCTATTGGAACGTCGCCGCCAACGTCGCCGACGCCGTTGACCTCGAAGGCCTCCTCGGCTGCGCGCCCGATGTGGCGTGCGTGCGGGACTTCGTGGTGCAAACGGGTCGCCGCGCCTACCGCCGCGCGCTGCGCCCGGACGAAGTCGATCGGCTGGTCGCCCTCTACGAGCTTGGCGCCGACGAATCGCCCGATGAGGGCGTTCGCACGGTGCTCCAGGCGATGATGCAGTCGCCGAACTTCCTCTACCTTCAGGAGTACGGCTTTGAGGGCGACGCCGTCGATCAGCCGGCGGACCAGCTCTACGAGCTCGACGGCTACGCCGTCGCCGGACGCCTTTCTTTCCTCCTTTGGAACACCGTGCCCGACGACGCGCTGCTCGACGCCGCCGAAGCTGGCGAACTCGATTCGGCGGACGGCATTGCGCGCCACGCCGAACGCCTGATGGACGACGCACGCTTCGTTCAGACGCTCGTCGATTTTCACATGGACGTGACCCTCGCGAGCCAGATCGACGACGTGAGCCGGGACGAGCCCGAGTTCACCGATGCCCTTCGAAACGCGATGCGCGCGGAGGTCGAGGACTACATTCGGCTCGTTCTCGCCGACGGCGGGACGATCGTCGATCTCTTCACGACGCCCGTGCCGATGGATCAGCCCGGCCTCGACGTGATCTACGGCGACGAGCCTGGCGTGCGCCGGGGCATTCTCACCCTTCCGGGGATTCTGGCGGCGAAGCCGAAGATCGAGACGAACTACGCGCCGACGTACCGAGGCAACGCGATTCGACTTGGCCTGCTTTGCGATCCGACGCCGCCGATTCAGGTCGACATCGTCTTCGAAGACGCCGGCGGCCTCACGGCGCGCGAGCTGCTCCGCCAGCATCAGGAAAACCCCGGCTGCGTCGTCTGCCACGAACGCATGGACCCGCTCGGCTTTCCCTTCGAAAACTACGACGACCTCGGCCGCTGGCGAACCACGGCCCAGGGCGAAGCGATCGACGCGACGGGCAACGTGCTCGTGGTCGAGCCCGGCGAGAACGGCGAGCCCGAAGAGCGCACGAACCACCCCGTCGACGGTCCCGTCGAACTCGGTGAGGTCTTGGCGGACCTCGACCAGGTTCGCGCTTGTTTTGCCACCCAGTGGTTCCGCTACGCGCTGGCGCGCAACCCCGGCGCCCGCGACGGGTGCTCGATGCGCACGGTGATCGATCGCTTCACCGAGGGCGAGGGCAACGTGCGCGACGCCATTCTTGCGCTCGTTCAGAGCGATTCGTTCCGCATGCGACGAGGACAGCCATGAAACCGAAGAACCGATTTTCGCGACGAAGCTGGCTTCGTATGGCCGCCGGCGCCGGCGCTGCCTCGCTCGTTCCCTTCATGCCGCGCCTTGCCCGTGGCCAGTCCGAAGCGCCCAAGCGCGTGCTCGTCGTCTACCACGGGCTCGGCTACCTCGACGAATCGTTCTGGCCCACACGCGGCGCGAGCGGTCGCCCGAACGACTTCACGCTGGGCGACACCATGCGTGCCCTCGACGACTACAAGAACCAGCTCATCTACCTCGACGGCATTCTGCTCTACGGCGCCCAGTACTTCTTCCCCGACGACGACAACGAACACGCCTCCGGCGGCAATATGACCTTCACGGGCAGCCGTAAGGACGACGGCGACGAAGATCCGAACACAAAGGCCTTCTCCAACGGCCCGAGCTTCGAGCAGGTGATCGCCGACCACTACTACGATCCCGAAAGTCCGGTCACCCCGTTCCGCGACATCGCCCTCGGCATATCGTCCAACTCCACGGGCGAACGGCACGCGTGCTTCTTTCGCGGAAGCCAGCAGCCCGTCGCCGCCCAGCACGATCCAACGGCGGCCTTTGAAACCTACTTCGGCGGCTTCACCCCCGCGGATACGTCCGAGGCGCAGCGCCAGCAGACGGCGCGCCGTCGCGCGCGAAACCAGAGCATCATCGACTACGTTCGCGACGACCTCGACCACGCGCGTCGCCGAATCGGCCGCCAGGAGGAGGCGGCGCTGGACCAGCATCTCGCCGGCCTCCGCGCCCTCGAGCGGCGGGTCACCGCCGAAATGCAGGCCGATCCCGCGTGCCGCCTGCCGGACGCACCGAGCGGCCGCTGGGGCGGCGACGCCGAGCGCCTGCGCGGCACCTACGAAGCGCACGTCGATGTGATCGCCAGCGCCTTCACCTGCGACCTCGCCCGCGTTGCCACGCTGCAGCTCGGTCATGCGGACGGCGGCCTCACGCTCGTCGAAGGCATCAACTCGCACGGAACGACGCACGATATCGGCGGCAACCAGGAGAACCCCGCGGGCCTCGCGGACGCCAAGGACCGCCACCGCCGGCTGGATCGCTTCTGGGCCGATCGCTGGCACTACCTCCTGGAAAAGCTCGACTCGATTCCCGACGGCGACGGCACGCTTCTCGACAACACGCTCATCGTCTGGGGCACCGATACGACGACCGGTCCGCGGGGCCCCCATCGCCACACGCGCATGCCCTACTTTCTGGCGGGCGGATCGAACTGGGCTTTTCCGACGGGCCGCCACCTCGTCTACGACCAGGTTTGGGGCCGAAACAACCGCGTCGGCCGCGAGGAAGCCGCCCAATGGCAATCGAACAGCCGAATCTGGGTGTCGATTCTCCAGCGCTACGGGATCGAGCGCGACAGTTTCGGCACGATGGACATCGGCTCCGGAACGCTGCCCGATCTTTGACTGGGCCGCCGCGACGGGCGCGAACGACCGCTAGGCCACGAACAAGCGACCTTTTCAAAGGTCCGCCGCAGGCTAGGCACGGCGGAGCCGTGCCCGTTTGGGGTGAAGTCATCTCGAACCGAGTTCGAGTGACGAGGGGCCCTTGTGAAGGGCCCCTGATGAGAAACGCGAGGCCTCAATCAAGCGAACCTCGCTTGATTGAGGCCTTGGGGCTGCGCTTTCCCACGGGCCGCTGGAAGCCGCCGCGCCGCGGCGCTACGTTGACAGCGATGGCCAGGGCTCATCGCGCGTCCATCCTGGCGCTCACCGTCGCGCTTTCGGCCTGCGCTGCCGACGCCACGCGCGTGATCATCACACTCGAAGCAGACGAAGCGATCGGCAGCAGCCGAAGCCAACTTCAGTGGCTCGAAGTGGTGGTCGACCGTGGCGTGGGCGCGGAGGGGCGTGACGCCCCCGAGTGCATCACCGAACCCTGCTCGTCGCTCCTTGAGCGACCGAGCTTTCCCCGCCGCGTGATCGTCGATAGCACCGGCGTCGCCGAGTCACTCAGCGTGATTGCGCGCTGGTACGACGCGGATCGCGTCCTTCGGGGCGAGGTGCGCGGCGAGTTTCCCTTTGTGCCCGGCGAGACCGCGGAAGCCACCCTTCGCTTTCGTGAGGCATGCGTCGATCGCGTTTGCCTGCGCGGGAGCTGCGACGAGCCGGGTACGTGCGAGGGCACGTGCTGGCGCACGGAAGATGGCATGGCGGAAAACGCGGAGCGATGCGGCCCCTGCGAGCAGTGCGGGCCCAGCGGTTGCGAGCCCGTGGCCGACGGTACGCCCTGCGAGGCATGCGACGGCACACACGTGTGCTTGGAGGGCGCGTGCACCGGTCCGGAGATCAACGCGCTCGACGTGAGCGGACGGGCGACCTGCACCTACCGGCGCGAGGGGCCGCCCGGTTTGGAAACCACCTTCTGCTGGGGCGACGAGGACTTCGTGGCAGCCGTCGAGGGCGGCATCAACGACCTCACATCGCTCGACCTTGGCGTCGACCACCGCTGCAGCACGGATTCGGTCAACCGTGTTCGCTGCCAAGGCGGCAACCGTTGGGGGCAGCTGGGCACGGGCACGGCGACGTGCGAGCCCCGGCCCAGTTCCCGTTGCGAAGTGCCGGGCGGCGAACGCGCCGTGCCTTTCTTTGAGGACCCGCCCGCCGGGCGGACGGTCACCGTGGACCGACTCGACGGACGGCGCTGGGTGCGCGCCGTTGCCGGCGAGTTCGTCAGCTGTGCTTCCGATGCGGAGGAAGGGGACGGTGCATCGGACCCGCTTGGCCACGTCTATTGCTGGGGCTACCAGCTCGACACGCGCGGCGGCGTGCTGCGCCCGCAGAGCCCCTGCCCAGGGTCGTGTCCGCCCTACGAGTTCGGCACGTCCGATCCGGTGCGCCTCAACCTCGAAGGTGCAAGCGGCGACGACGCGGAGCCCCTTGTCGTGCGCTCGAACACGCTCGCCTACGGCGAGCAAACGGGGTGCGCGCTCGTCGACGGTTTTCGCCTCGCGTGCTGGGGATGGAACTTCACGTGGGTGCTCGGTGTGCGCGGCGAAACGCGTCAGCAAGACGGCTGGGCCGCAACGACGATCACAGACATTCCCGGCGAGAGCCCGGCGCGCTCCGTGGAAATCGGCATCGCGCACGTCTGCGTGCTCACCGAATCCGGCGCCGCGTATTGCCGCGGTTCGCAGGAGGGCGGTCGGTTGGGCCACCTCGACTCCGCTGACCAGTCGTCCTCCGGCCAGCCCACGGAGAGCTTTCAGCGCGTGGGGCCCGGGCTCGATCTGCGCTTCACGCAGATCGCGCTCGGCGCAAAACACGGCTGCGGCATCGTACGCGACGGCGAGGAGCGGCAGCTGTGGTGCTGGGGCGCGAGCGACGGCTTGAGCGTATCTCCAGCGGCATACCCCGCCCTCGGCCAGTACCGCGTCAACGCTGCCTCGGCGCCCCTTCGCGTAGGCGAAGCCACGGACTGGGAGCGGGTGGTTTCCTACGATCAGCACGTCTGCGCCGTGCGAAACGACGCCGTCTACTGCTGGGGCAACAACGCAGACGGCCAGGTCGATCCCCGCCTCTCACAAACATCCGTGGTGCGACCGCACCTGGTTTGTCCCGCGCCCTAGCAAGGAGCCGAAGGCACGCTGCCGCTGCCGCTGCCGCTGCCGCTGCCCTTTCGAGGTCGGGCGATGGTTCCGGTTCGGGCTCCGGCAATGGTTCAGGATCAGGCTCCGGCTCCGGCTCCGGCTCAGGTCCGGGTCGCTGCATGCTTCATCGGTTCGGAATCCGCGGCGCACACACAAGACTTCGGCACCAACCGATCGACATACGCCGCACGCAACGCTTCACGGAAAGCGCGCAAGCGACGGCAAGTCCGTGCGTCCGCCCACCCCGTCACTCCCGCGCGCCACGCCAGCGTGCCGTGCGCGTCGGCTCGCTGAAGGTCGTGTCCTCCAGCACGTAGTGCCGCGCCCGGCCCCGACCGCGAAGCTCACACGCGCCCGATTCGGCCAGCGTGCGAAGCATGCGCTGCACCGTTCGCAGCGGCGCGCCGGCGGCTTCCGCCAAGTCCCGGGCGGAAGCTTCGCCATCTTGGGCAATGCGCCGCAGCAAGAGCGTGGTCGGGCCGACGCGCGTGCGGGGGTCCGGGAGGCAGAGCCGTCCGCGCAGGCGCAGCCGTTCGCCGTCGCGCTCAAGGGACGCCGCCGTGTCGGCGATGCGCTTGCGCGCCCGATGGAGCGTCACCGTCAGCGTACCGTCGTAGCGCCCGCCGCTGTTGCTGAAGCCGTAGACATCTTCGAAGAGCGACGCTTCGGCAACGCCCTCCGCACCGGCCTGCGCGATCCGGCAGAGCACCGCGTCAACGCGAAGCTGCAGCGGCGGCTGAACGGCATCGGACGGCGCCAGGCGCGCGGCGATGCGCCGGGCGGTTCCGTCCAGAAGCACGTGGCCGCGGACGCCTTCGCCGTCGTCTTCGGCTTCGAGAAGCGCGCCCAAACCTTGCGGCGCTTCATGCTCTGCGAACGCATTCCAGGGAAGCTCGCCGCGGGCGAGGGCACCAAGCGCCCGCAAGTCACCGAACATCGGCGAAGGGCCAGCGGCGTCCTTGCCCGCGAGGGCCTGCATCGTCTCTGGGCTGTGCTCGCCGGCCGCGAGCTGCCGTTCCCAAGACGCCCAGGGCCGCACATGGGCCGGCGCGCGCGCTTCAACGCTCGAGGCGATGCGAAGGGCCAGCGCATCGTGCCCCAACCATCGCCGCGTACGCGCGAGCACCAAGGCTGAGAGCATCTCGAGCGGTCCATGCTGCTCCGTTCGCGCCATGCGAAAGGCCCGGCGCGCCGAAACGAGGGCGTCTTCCCGCTGCCCTTCCTCAAGAGCGGCGAGGGCGGAGAAGCACGCGAGTTCGATCGGCGTTTCGTGATCGTGCGTACCGACGCCCGCGGGCACTTGGGCATCTTCCCCGCGAAGCCAGAGGAGCCACGCCCGCTGAAGGGCCAGCCATCCTTCGTCCGCGCCGCGGGATCGGCACGCTTCGAGGCGTTCTGCCATCGCCGCATGGTCGCCGGCAAAACGCGCTCGGCGGACCAAGTGCTCGAGGCCTGCGAGCGCGTGCTCCCGCCTCGCGCCTTCAGGCACGGCGCCGACCGGAAGCTGCGCCGGATGCAGGCGACTCGCTGCGCAGCGAAGGCGCCACACCTCGTCGATGGGACCCTCGCTTGGTGCAAGCGCGTCGCCGCGAAGGATCGCTTCTTCGAGTTCGGGAAGGGCCATGAAGCGCGCCGTCGAAGGCGCCGCACCATGGTAGTCTAAGTTGTGAACCTCGTTCCGATCTTCGAGCTCGACCGAGGCGGAATGGGCACGGTTTCGGTCGCCGCGCGCGTCGAGGGCTCGTTCGTTCGCTACTTCGCCGTGAAGCGCCTGCTTCCCGAGCTTCGCGCGGACGCGGCGCAGCGGGCGATGTTCATCGAAGAGGCGCGCATTGCGGGGGCCCTCGTGCACCCCAACGTCGTGCCCGTCATCGACGTGGGCGAAGACCGCGACGGGCCCTACTTGGTCATGGAGTACGTCGATGGCGTGAGCGCCGCGGCGTGCATCAAGGCGCTCCGAGCATTGCGCCAAACGCTGCCCGTGGGCGTGGCGGTGCTCGTTGCGCGCGATGTGATGCGCGGCGTCGCCGCCGCGCACGAGGCCACGGATGCTGAAGGGCGGGCGCTGGGCATCGTGCACCGCGATCTCTCGCCGCAGAACGTGCTCATCGACTTCGCTGGCCGCGCGCGCGTCACGGACTTTGGCATCGCCCGCGCCGCCGGCGGCGATCACCACACGCGCACGGGTGTGCTCAAAGGAAAGCTCGGCTATATGGCGCCGGAGCAGCTTCGCTTTCAACCGGCGGATCAGCGAAGCGATCTCTTCTCCTGTGGCATCCTAATCTATGAGCTGATCTCGGGCGCGCGCCTCTATGCCCCCGGGACCGACGGCAAGGCCGGGGCGCGCCGAATCTTGGAAGAGCCGCCGCCGGACCTGCTCGACGTATGCGACGACGCGCCGCCCTCTCTCGTTCAGCTGACCCTCGACCTTCTCATGAAGGACCCCGCCGATCGTCCCGCCTCGGCGCGCGAAGTCGCCGATGAGCTCGACGCCATCCTGCGCGACGAGTTCGACGAGCGCGAAGAAGCGGCCCAGCTCTCCGAAATTCTCGAGCGATGCTTCGGCGAGCAGCGCAGCGAGCGCAGCCTGCGGCTCTCCCTCGAGTTGGAGAAGGCCAGCGCGTCGCGGAGCTCTCGATGGCCGTGGGTCGCGGGCGCCTTGCTCGTCGCAGGCGTTGCGGGTGCAGCCGCGCTTTGGACGTCCGAACCCAGTTCGCCGCCCGTCGTGACGGCTGAACCAAGCGAACACTTGCCCTCCGATTCCGCGCCGTCCGAGCGAGCGTCCGCGGCGTCCGAATCCGCGGCTTTGGAACCGCAGGCTGTCGAAGCGCAGCAAGAAGCTGAGCTGTCCGCTGCTGCCGAAGGGGAGCGACCGGCCGCGGAGGTACGCGCGCCTTCCGAAACCGGCGCCCGGCCACGTCGGCGTCGCCCCAGGCGACGCCTCACGCGAATGGCGGCGCCTACGCCGATGGCTGCAACGTCTACGCCGATGGTCGCGGCCGCACCTTCACGGATGGCGCCCGCGCCCGCGTCGATGATGCGCACCTGGGATTGGGAGCAGAACTGACGATGCGTGTTCGTCGCTCTCTCACACGCCTGGCGCGTGCGGGGCTCGTCCTTACTGCGCTCGCCTTTACGGCCCCTGCATCGGCCCAACCGAGCGAAGCCGCCGAGGCTCGGGCGCGCGAGCGTTTCGGCGAAGGCATGGCGCAGATCGAACAGGGTCGCTTCGCCGACGCTGTCGCCCTTCTCGAGGAGAGCCTGCTGATCGTTCCTCGCCCCGCGACGGCCTACAACCTTGCCTTTGCGCGGCGTGGCACCGGTGACCTCGTCGGTGCACTGGCCGCCGTCGACCGGCTCCTCGACGAAAGCTACGGCCCCCTTTCCGACGGAGGACGGGAGGCCGCGGCGGCCCTGCGGGAGGAAATCGCCGCGGCCATAGCCGCCGTCGAAGTTCGCATCTAGGGCGAAGGCGCCGGCGTCCAGCGCGTCGACGACATCTAGCGCGGCGCGATCGCACCGGGCGACGAGCTGCGGCTTTCGCTCAATCCTGGCGTACGCCGCATCCGCGCCGAAGGCCCGGAGATTCGACCGGTGACGATGGCCGTCGAGCTCGAAGCCGGCGAGACGCGCACCCTCGATCTGCAGCTCGAGCCCGTCGCGGCGGAGACCCGCCGCCGCCGCCGTCGCTGGATCGGCGCCAGCGCCGGCGTCGTGGTGGTGCTGAGCGTCGCGCTCGGCGCGTGGTTTGCGACGCGCGATACGCCGCCGGAAGACGCCGAGCTCGGCCGCTTCGTGCTTCGGTAAATGAACGACCACGATTTGGAGACGGCGGTTCCACCCTGGTGCACCGGGCTCAAACTGGTGTGGCGAGCTAAGCGGCGGCGGTTCGGGGGCCACGCCTTCGAGTCCGTCAGCGCAGTCCGGAGTGAGAGTGAGAGGGAAGAGTGGAGCGTGAAGAGTGAGGAGTGACGGGTGATGTGTTCGATAGCGGCCGCCCGCGTTCACACGCCCACGCTTCACCCTCACACCCACGCTTCACCCTCACACCCACGCTTCGCGTTTTGCCTGCGACCGCATAGACGCCGTGTCCTCCGCGGTCGGTTATTTAGAGCGTCAGCTCAAGGGCCACGATCTCGTTGGCGCTTAGCGCACGCGGGTAGACGCGCATATCGTCGAAGACCGCGTTCACGCCGTTCGACGACGAGGGCGCGCGCTCGAGCTCGGTGCATTCCAGGGACGCGGGCTGGCCGAAGAAGAGCTGGCAGCGCGGGTCGTCCGCCGAGTGCGTGCCGGACATGACGAGCTCGTCGCCGACGTAGACGGAGATGTTTCCGTCTTCGACGACCACGATGATCAGACGGTAGCCGTCGTCTTCGAAGTCCGGACCGAGGCTGTGGCTGTCGAGGTCGCGCTGGCCCGCCGAGAGGTCCGTAAGCGTGAGCCCGCTCGACGACGCGCCCAGCGAGAAGATGCCCGCGTGACCGAAGACGTCCTGATCGCTGAAGATCCGGCCGAAGTCGATGAAGGTCACCATCGTAAAGTTCCGGCCAAGGGCCACGGGATCGGTTGTCATGAGCCCGTTTTCGCCGAGGAAGTTCACGTCCGCCGCCGAGCGACCGAGGCCGTTGCGGCCGGTGACGAAGGCGATGTTCTCGGCGCGCAAATCAAGGCCACCGGCATCGTCCGTGATGAAGCCGTCGAAGAGGTCCGAATCGCCCTGAATCGGCCACTCGTTGGACGCGCCGAGCGGAATGCCGACGTTGTAGACGACCACCGAGGGCTCGCTGTCGAGCTGCCCGTCGAAGGCGACGACGCTGAACTCGTGGTCGCCGGCGGACGAAAAGATGTGCTCGATGTCCACGGGCGACGTTTCGCCCGTCACGTCCACGACGCGCTCGCTGCCGCCATCGATGGTGTAGCGCAGGGCGACGACGCTCGTGTCCTCGTCGTCGTACTCGACGCGAAAGACCGCGCGAATGCCGTCGGCCACTTCGAGTTCCGCATCGACGGTGGGCGCGATATTGGTCGAGTCGGACGGGTCCGTGCGGGCTTCAAACTCTTCGCAGTCGTTGAGTCGGTCGCCGTCCGTGTTGGCCAGGCGCGGATTCGAGCGAACGCGACGCGTACCGAAGAAGGCGTCATCGATGTCCCAGCCGACGACCTCGAAGCCGTCGCGACAGCCGTCCGCGTCCGTATCGGGGTTGCTCGGGTCCGTGCCAAAAGCGTACTCGGCGCGCTCGCCGAGACCGTCGCGGTCCACGTCGACGATACGCGTCAGCTGCAGCGTGTCGCCCTTGCGAAGCTCGAGGGCGCCGAAGTCGAGCTCGGATGAAAGCGGGTGGTACTGGCGCACGTCGGTGCTCGCGCCGTTTTCGATCGAGAAGGAGTGAATGACGGTCCAGAGCGTGGTGTCTTCGTCGCTCGTGCCCAGGTTTCGCACGGACGTCAGCATCGGCAGCGTATCTTCGGCGACGCCGTCTTCGGTACGCCGAAACGGGACCGTGCCCTGCTCGTAGGGAATGCGAAGCACATCGCGAAAGGCCGTTTCCGCCGTGATGAAGTTGTCCTCGCCGTTCGAGACGGTGGATACGCGGTAGCGCTCCGCCGGGCGCTCGTCGCCGAAGTCGATGATGACCTCCGCCGTGCGCGCGTTCACGGCCGTCGCCGCCAGCTCAAAGTCGACGGTGCCGTCGCCTTCGACAAGGGACGTCGCCGGCGCGATCATCAAGTTACGCGAGTTGCGCAGCAGCGCCTTCGTGGTGGGAAGGTCGAGCTCCGTATCGAAGGTGAGGGGCGCCGAGCTTTCGCCGGGCTCGAGGCGCGTGCGCGGAAAGGTGTCGAGGCCGTCGAGAAAGGTGAGCGTGCCCACGGGGCTGATGTTCTCCGGGTTGAGTGGGTCGAGCTCGTAGGCCGTGAGCGTGAGGTTGTCGAGGAAGTAGGCGATATTGCCGGGGTTGCGAACCTCCACCGAAATACCGAGCACGCCGCCCGTCGTGGCGATCTCGTTCGACGACTCGAACGACTCCATCGCGGCGTTCGTCTCGGCGTTCTCCGTCGTCTGCTCTTCGGACCACTCGGACGAAGTCTCGTTCGTCGTCGAGTAGGAGTACTCGTAGCTCACGCTGGCCTCGAAGGACCATCCGCTGAAGCCCGCCGATCCGCCCA